>JAHELW010000145.1 GCA_024643985.1 Myxococcales bacterium
GGTCTGGGGATACGAAGTCTTTTCTCTGCTCACCGAGATCGCGCTCAAGACGAAGCGTATCAAGCTCGGAACTGGCATCGTCAACGTGTTCAGCCGGTCGCCCGCGCTGATCGCGATGCAGGCCGCCACCCTCGACGAGATCAGCGGCGGCCGCTTCATTCTCGGGCTCGGCACGAGCGGCAAGAACGTGATCGAGGGGCTGCATGGCCGTGACTTCGAAAAACCTCTCACGCAGGTTCGGGACGTCATTCGGGTGGTGCGCGCGATGCTCGAGGGACGCCCGTTGAGCGAAGCGGATACCAAGCTTCGCACGTACCGTCCCTTCAAGCTCGATTTCGAGCCCACTCGCCGCCGCATTCCGATCTACATCGCCGCGCTCAAGCAGAAGTCGATCACGAGCATTGGAGAGATGGCGGACGGCTGGATGCCGATTTTCTGGCCGTACGACCGACTTGGTGACGGCCGTGCGTGGATCGCCGAGGGCGCTGCAAAGGCAGGCCGCAGCCCGAGCGAGATCGTCACGGCCCCCTTCACGACCGTCATACCGATTCCAGGTCGCGGCGCATCGACCAAGGCGCGAGAGCTCATCGCATTCTACGTCGGTGGAATGGGTGACTACTACAAAGAGCTCCTGAGCGGTTTCGGCTACGCGGAAGAATGCGAAGAGATCGCCAGGCTCTACCACGACAAGGCCACTCGCAAGAGTGCGATGGATGCAGTGACCGACGACATGATCGAGGCCCTCACGATCTCCGGAGATCCGCTCTACTGCCGTCGAGAAATTGGCCGCCGGCGGGAGCTCGGCATGGAACAGCCGCTGATCAACCTGCCCCCGGGAATGCCGTGGCCGGGCCTCGCCGCATTCATCACCGCACTTGCGCGCGCGTGAGCGGAGACAAGCCGGTGGTGCTGATCATATGGGGGGCAACGTCACCCAATGGGCACATTTCTCCCCGCGATCCGGAAGAATTACGTATGGAACGAGAACAATTACGTATAGATCGGGTGACCGACTGGGCGTATTAAAGGCAACAGGGGCTAGGCAAGAAGATCCAAATCGTGCGCTATGCCACCTGGCTCCGCCCCAAGTGCGGCAGAGCCTCGACGCGGCCGGTCGGAAACGGGCTGGCCGGCCGCGTCGCTTTTTAATGCGCGCCGCTCACTCCGTGGGCGCGCCCTCGGTTATCATCGCGATGAGCTCGGCCTGAGAGTTCACGTTGGCTTTCCGGAAAATCGCCCCGAGCTGGGTGGTCACGGTTCGAAGCGACGCTCCGCGCCGCTCTGCGATCTCCTTGGCGGTCGACCCCTGCAGGACGAGGTCGATGATCTCGCGCTCCGCGGCCGTCGTGCCTTCGGGATACTCGAGCCTCGGCAAAGGTACGCTGAGAACGATGATGTCCTCTCCGCCCACACGCATCCGGCTGACCCGGGGACCGTCGTCGTCGGTTGAATCGATCGACGTTTCCGAGCCTTGGGTCGGATCCTCACCATCCTTCGGATCAGACGTCGTCACCACGACTCGAAAACTAACCGGCAGCGATGAGCTTGGTCAAGCTATGGCGGAAAGTCAGAGGCCCATCTGCTTCGCGATGATGACCTTCATGATCTCGTTCGTGCCCGCGTAGATCCGTTGAACGCGAGCATCCATGTACGCGCGGCTGATCGGATACTCGAGCATGTAGCCGTACCCACCGTACAGCTGCAGACACGCATCGACGACACGACCCTGCATCTCGGTTTGCCAGAGCTTGGCCATCGAGCATTCCTTGACCAAGTATTTCCCCGCCACGTGCTCAGCAACGAGCTTGTCCAAGAACGCCCTCCCGACCTCCACCTCCGTGGCGCACTGGGCGAGTGTGAACTGGGTGTTCTGAAACTTGGAAATCGGCCGCCCAAACGCCTCGCGTTCCTTCGTGTACGCAATCGCGTCTTCGAGCACCTGCTCCGTGGCCGCCTGAGACATGATCGCGACGCAGAGGCGTTCCTGCTGAAGTTTCTGCATCAGCATCATGAAGCCGGCGCCTTCTTGACCGAGGATGTTCTGCGCGGGCACCCGGCAGTCCTCGAACGCGAGCTCGGCCGTGTCCTGGCTCTCCATCCCCATCTTCTCGAGCTTGCGGCTTCGAATGAATCCCGGCCGATCCGCTTCGACCACGAAAAGCGACAAGCTGCGGTGAGGGTCGTCCGAATTCGGGGTGCGCGCGGCGACGACGACGAGGTCGCAGGACATCCCGTTCGAGATGAACGTCTTCGCGCCATTGATCACGTAATCATCGCCGTCACGTCGAGCCGTGGTCGCGATCCCCGCGACGTCCGACCCGGTCCCAGGCTCCGTGATCGCGAGCGCCGTGATCGTCTCGCCGCTCGCGCACCCGGGAAGCCACTTGGCCTTCTGCTCGGGACTCCCGAACGAGTGAATGTAGGGCACGATGATGTCGGAGTGGAGGCTCGCCGCCCAACCCGACTCGTACGCGCGCGAGAGCTCCTCCATCACGATGGTCGAGTGAAGAAAGTCGCCGCCAGCACCCCCGTACTCCTCCTCCATCCACGGACAGAGGTAGCCGGCCGCACCCGCCTCTAGCCAGACCTCTCGATCGACGATTCCCTGCTTCCGCCACTTCGACTGCAGCGGAGCCACGTGCGTCTCGATGAACTTGCGGAAGTTGCTCCGGAAGATTTCGTGCTCTTCAGAAAATAGGCTTCGCTCCATGACACTCCTCGACTGAATGACCATTCATTTACCCGACTGAGGGTCGCCCTTCAAGCCAAGTTGCCCTTGCCCCGGCCCACCTGCGTATCTATGGTCCGCCGCGATGCGTCGCCGACCGGCTCGCTTTTCCATTCTCTTTGCTTTGTTCGCGGCGATTCCAGCCACGGCGTGGGCAAGCGGAGGAGAGCACGGGTTCGGCTACGACGTGTGGCTCGTGCTGGCCGGAATGATTCTCGCAGCCAAGCTGGGAGGCGAGATCGCCGTCCGCCTGAATCAACCAGCCGTGCTTGGCGAGCTCTGCGTCGGCATCGTGCTTGGAAACCTGTATTTGGCCGGCATTCACACCTTCGAGGGTGCCGCCGAGCTCGTACCGGTCGAGTTCCTCGCCGAGCTCGGGGTCGTGTTGCTCCTCTTCGAGGTGGGTTTGGAGTCGACGCTGACGGAGATGCGCGCCGTCGCTCCCACTTCCGGCCTCGTGGCGATCATCGGGGTCGTTGCGCCGATGCTCCTCGGGTACGGCACGAGCGCGTGGTTGGTCCCGACAGCCCCCTTCTCGCTTCACCTGTTCATCGGAGCCACTCTTTGCGCCACGAGCGTCGGAATCACGGCCCGCGTGCTCAAGGACCTGGACGCCATGGCACGGCCGGAGACGCGGGTGATCCTCGGAGCCGCCGTCATCGACGACGTCCTCGGGCTGATCGTTCTAGCCGTCGTCGCCAGCATTGCCGAGTTTGGCGCCGTTCCTGGCGCCGTCGACCTCTCGCAAATCATCGGCCTCGCGGCTGGATTCCTCGTCGGCGCACTGCTCCTCGGAGCCTTCGTGATGCCGGGGGTCTTCCGGGTCGCGTCGAAGCTTCGAACGCCCGACGTGCTTGCGGCGGTAGCGATCGGGCTTTGCCTTCTTCTCGCCGGCGCGTCCGGAGCCGCCGGCCTAGCGCCGATCGTCGGAGCATTCGCCGCTGGGCTGATCCTCGACGAGGTCCATGTCCGTCCGTTCGGTCGCAAGTCGGCGCACGATCTCACCGAAATCATCGGCCCCATCGTAGCGGTGATGGCCCCGATCTTCTTCGTGCGGACCGGCATGATGGTCCAGCTCGGCGGCATTGGAACCGAGCCACTCATCTTGGCGCTCGCGCTCACCGTGGTTGCGGTGATCGGCAAGCTCGTCTCGGGCTTCGGGGTCCGCGGCAAGACCACCGACAAGCTCACAGTCGGGATAGGCATGGTCCCACGCGGCGAGGTCGGCCTGATCTTCGCGAACGTGGGCGCAGGCATCAAGTACGAGGGTAAGCCGCTCATCGCCGCCGGCATCTACGCGGCGATCGTGCTCATGGTCATGGCCAGCACGGTGGTGACGCCTCCTTGGCTGGCCCAGCGCATCCGCAAAGTGACGCGCAAACAAGCCGATGTCGCTTGAAGCGGCGCTCGAGAATGCAAACGCGTCGATGAGAGAGGTCCTCGACGCGCTCGAGGACACGGAAAGGGTCGACGTCGAGTCGATGCCCGTGGGGGCACTCGATTGGGTTCTCGCGGAGGCCGTGGGGCGATTAGAGCGGAGGCTCGTCATCGTCACGCCGGACCTCGACGAGGCCTATCGACACGAAGCCAACCTGCGGTTCCTCCTCGGCGACTCGAGCGAAGACGTGCTTCTCTTTTCGGCGTCCGACACCAGCCCCTTCCTCGAGGTCGTACCGGACCGCCGCTCCGAAATGCAGCGCATGGCGGTTCTCGCCCGGCTCGCCGAAAAGGCCCCGTGGCGGATGCTGATCGTTCCAGCCGCGGCTTTCCTTCGGCGGGTACCACCACGAGAATACGTGCATGCCGGGCTGGTCTCGGTCGACGTGGGCGCGACGCTCGAACGAGAGACGCTGATCGAGAAATTGCTCGTGCTCGGATATCTGCGCGTGCCGCTCGTCGAGGACCGCGGCACCTTTTCAGTACGCGGCGCGATCATCGACGTCTATCCACCGGATGCGCGGTTGCCCTCGCGCATCGAGCTCGACGACGAGATGGTCGTCCGTATTCGCGAGTTCGAGCCCGAAGACCAGAAGACGGCCGGCGAGATCCAATCGCTCGAGCTCGGGCCGGCGCGCGAGGTCCCGGACGACCGGTCCGCGATTGCTCGCGCCAAGGCACACGTACGCGAGCTTTGCGACGAGATGAACATGCCGACGCTGGAAGCCCGCGAGCTCATCGCCGAGCTCGACCGCGGCTCGGGCGCGCTGATCTCCAATGCGCTCTTGCCGGGCTACTTCGAGCGCCTCGGAACGATCTTCGACTACTTTCCCGACGATGTCCGACTGGTGCTCGTCGATCCGTTGGCGATTGCCGAGTCGATCAGAACCGAACATCGACATGCGACGGAAGAGCATCGAGCCCGAGAAGGCCGCCCGACCTTTGCCCTGGAGGCCTACTACTCCACCGACGTCGAGTTGACCGAACGCATGTCGAGCCACCCGTCGATCGTCGCGCACCGCCTCGCGATCCATGGTGAGGCGAGCGAGGACGAGGGGCCGCTCGCGAATGCCTATGCCCCCTCCGGGGAGCTGATGCGCACGGACGCTACCGACCAGAGCGAGCTGATCTCCTCGCTCCGAGCGCACAAGGGACACTCGGAGCGAGCTCTCCAACCCCTCGTCGATCGACTCGAGCAATGGACCGAAGCCGGCCTCCGCACCACGATTGTGGGCCGCACGCAGCACCAAGCGGATCGTTTGGTCGACCTACTTCGCGGCTATGGCGTCGATGAGGGCGTCCTCGATCGAGTGGCGCTCGGCGAGCTTCGAGACGGCTTCGTGCTGTGGGGAGAAGGAATCGTCTACGTCACGGAAGAGGAAATCTTCGGGACGCGGGTGAGGCAACGCAGGGCAAAGCGCGCGACGCGACGCGAGCAGCAGCGATTCCTCGAGGATCTTCGTGAGCTCGCCGTCGGCGACTACGTCGTTCACGTCGAACACGGCGTGGGCCAGTACCTCGGCCTTCAGCACAAGGCGTTGAGCCTCACGGCAATGGACCGCCTGCACGGCCGTAGTCCGCAAACGGTGGAGGTCATGGTGGTGGAGTATGCGGGGGGCGACAAGCTCTTCGTCCCCGTCACCCGGCTAGGCATCATCCAGAAGTTCAAAGGTAGCGAAGGACATCAGCCGCGATTGGACCGCTTGGGTGGAACCACCTTTGCGACGAAGAAACGCCGCGTCCAAAGAGCCGTCGAACAGATGGCCGAGGAGCTCCTCAAGCTCTACGCGGAACGCAGCGCCTCGACCCGGGACCCCGTCGAGCCCGCGGGACCGGCGTATTCGGAATTCGAGGCAACGTTCCCGTTCGAAGAAACGCGAGACCAGGGAAGAGCGATCGACGACGTGATGTCGGATCTCGACGAAGGGCAACCGATGGATCGACTGGTCTGCGGCGATGTCGGGTTTGGCAAGACCGAGGTGGCGCTGCGAGCCGCGTTTCGCGTGGCGATGAGCGGGCGGCAGGTGGCCGTGCTCTGTCCGACCACCGTCCTCGCTCAGCAGCACTATCGAACCTTTTCCTCGCGCCTGGACGGCTACCCGCTTCGCATCGAAGTCCTGTCGCGCTTCGTACCGAAGCACAAGCAAGTGGAGACGTTGAGCGCGCTCAAGTCCGGCAAAATCGACGTCGTGATCGGCACCCACAGGCTGCTTTCGAAAGACGTTCATTTCGCGGACCTCGGCCTGCTCGTCGTCGACGAAGAGCAGCGCTTCGGCGTCACACACAAAGAAAGAATCAAGAAGCTTCGAGCACACGTCGACGTGCTGACGCTGAGCGCGACGCCGATTCCGAGAACGCTTCAGCTCGCCGTGGGCGGCATGAGAAGCCTTTCGTTGATCACGACCGCACCTCGAGACCGCAGGGCAGTGCGCACCTTCGTTTGCCGATGGGACGATCACCTGATCAAGGAAGCCATCGAACGAGAGCTCAGCCGCGGAGGGCAAGTCTTCTTCGTCTACAACCGCATCGACGGCCTGCACGAGCGTGCACAGCGCCTGCAGGACCTGGTCCCAGGCGCGAGAATCGCAGTGGCTCACGGTCAGATGAGGCCGGCGCTGCTCGACCGAACGATGACCGACTTCGTCGAGGGCACGTATGACGTGCTGTGCTCGACCGCAATCGTGGAAAGCGGCCTCGACATACCACGAGCCAACACGATTCTCGTCGATCGCGCCGACGGACTCGGGCTCGCGCAGCTCTACCAACTACGGGGTCGCGTCGGGCGTTCGGACCAGCGCGCCTATTGTTACCTGATCACACCGCCTCCGAATCAGATGTCGGAAGAGTCCAGGCAGAGGATGGAGGCGCTCGAACGCTTCTCGGGGCTCGGCGCAGGCTTCCGCGTCGCCACTCTCGACATGGAGCTTCGCGGCGCCGGCAATCTCCTGGGCTCGGAGCAGAGCGGCAACGCCTCGCTCGTCGGCTTCGACATGTTCGTTCAGATGCTGACAGAAGCGGTGTCGGAGCTGAAGGGCGAAGAGGTCCAACACGATGTCGATACGGAGCTGTCGGTCGAGCTCGAGCACTATCTGCCCGAGGACTACATCGACGACATCGGCCTTCGGCTGTCTCTCTACCGGCGTTTCGCCACGGCGTCCGACGAGCAGACCGTGAACGACCTCGCCGACGAGCTCGAGCAGCGCTTCGGACCCCCGCCCCGGCCGGCACGTGACTTCGTTCGAGTGATGTCGCTCAAGCCCCCGCTGAGAGAGCTTCGTGTCCTGGGGTGTGAAGCGGATCGAAATCGGGTGACGCTTCACTTGCGAGAAGACACGCCGCTGGATCCGTCCAAGCTGATGCCACTGGTTGCCGCACCCGGCGCAGGGTGGAGCCTATCGCCAGACATGAAGCTCACGCGACGCTATCGAGATGAGGACTCCGCGGACGCGGTCGATCGTGTACGCTCTCTGCTGGCCGAGCTCGAGCCCCTTTGCGCCGACGAGACACCGAGCGTTCAACGGTAGGACGATGTCACTGCACGACCACCTTCAGCGGATCTTCGATGCCGACCGGACGCTTCGTGCAGCCGAAAAGGCTCTTCTTCGAAAGAAGCGCTCGGATGAGCTCGTCGTGCTGCTGGTAGGAGCGACCGAAGAGGCGCTGAGCCTCGACGATCGCGAGGAGGCTTCGATGCGTCTCGAGCGTCTCGCGGACCTGTGCGCCCAAGTGCCGGGACCCGAGATGGCCGACGCGCTCATCGCGATCTTGGACCACGACGAGCCGCGCGTTCGCGTCGCCGCGGGTGAGGCGCTGCGTGATGTCGGGTACGAGCGGTACGCAGAGGTCGCGCGAGGCATCGAGCGCGCACTCGACCGTGACGAAACCGGACCAGCGATGTCCGAGCTTCCGTGGGTGCTAGCGGAAATCGCGGAGCCGAGCGCGCTCCCGTTGATTCGCCGTTTTCTCGAGCACCCGAGCCCCGATGTGATCGCCGCGGCGATCGAGGCGTTGAGCCAGCTCGAGGAGCCCGAAGCGGTGGGGGACCTCGAGCGATTTCTCGGGGACGATCGCACCGTAATCATCGAAGACTTCGAGGACGAGACGAAAACGACGCTTGGCGAGCTTGCCGAGGATGCGCTTCGCATGCTCGGTCACGAGCCCCGAGGCTAAGGCGCC
>JAHELW010000146.1 GCA_024643985.1 Myxococcales bacterium
CCAACTCGGCTTTTCGCGGTGTGGGTCGTAAGTGATTGAAAAGAGGGCTTTTGAGAGGGGGGAGAATGTCCCCTCTCGCAGGGGCGCGAGCCGGAACGGCGAAGCCCGGCGCGCATGCGCCGCCAAGCCCGAAGGGCGCGGAGGGAGGATTACGGGTGGGGGTGGGTGGGCGGTGTAACTAGACCGCCAATTATTCTTGACCCGGATAGAACTTGTTCTAAACTAACTTTAGTTTACATACAGTAAACTTATTTGGAAGGTGAGTCCGGTGCAACCCGCAAAGAGCAAGTGCCCCGTGCAGTTTCACAAGGTCGATTTCTGCGACCCGAAGACGCACGACAACCCGTACGAGATGTACGACTACTTTCTCGAGCACGAGCCTCTCTACTACGACGAGAAGAACGGCGTCTGGGAGGTGTTTCGCTACGACGACATCGTACGCATCGAGCGCGACACCGAAGCGTTCATCAGCGGCGAGGGGGTGCGGCCGAACATTCCGCCCGATCCGGGAATGATCTACCAAGACGGAGAGCAGCACAGCAAGCAGCGCGCGTTGGTCTCATCGGGTTTCACACCCCGGCAGATGCGCAAAATGGAGGACCGCGCGCGTGAGATCGTCGTCGACCTCGTCGACAAGATGCTCCTCAAGGATGAAGTGGAGATCGTCGAGGACCTGGCCGGCGCGCTCCCTGCCCGGCTGATCGCCGACATGCTCGGCATTCCCGAAAAGAAACGGCCCACCGTCCTCGGCTGGATCAACGAGATCACCCAAGGTGGATGCGGACCCGACTACGTCACGGACGAGGTGAACGACGCGTTCGAAAACTTCGTGATGCACCACGAAGAGATGTACCAGAATCGCATCGCGGCCGGCTGCACCGGTAGCGACCTGCTGACGATCTGGATCAACGCCGAAATCAACGGTGAAAAGCTCGACGAGTCTCAGCTCCTGTTCGAGCACGTCCTCTTGAACGTCGGTGGCGCCGAAACGACCCGAAGCGCGATTGCGGGCGGGCTTCAGCAGCTCTCGGAAGACCCAAAGCAGTACGATGCGCTCTACGACGACCCTTCGCTCATTCCGAACGCGGTCGAGGAGATCATTCGTTGGGTGTGTCCGTTCGTGAACATGTACCGGACCGCCGCGCGCGACGTGGAGATGTACGGCAAGGTCATCAAGGAAGGCCAGCAGGTCGGGCTCACCTACCCGGCCGCCAACCGCGACCCACGCAAGTTCAAAGACCCACACAAGTTCAACATCTTCCGTGATTTCTCGAAAGAAGCGCGGCATCTCTCTTTCGGCCTCGGCCCGCACTTCTGTCTCGGCGCGTCGCTGGCTCGTCTCGAGGTGCGCCTTTCGCTGGAGGAGATGACCCAGCGGGTCGAGCGAATCCGCCAGGCGCCGGGAAAGGAGCTCGTGTACGTGTCTTCTTCGTTCACCCGCGGCCTGAAGAACTTCCCGGCCGTGCTAGAACCTCGCTGAGGGGCACCCATGAGGATCGTTTTCGACCGAAGCAGGTGCAAGCTCCACGGGCAGTGCCGCGGCGCGGCTCCGGAGCTTTTCGATTTTGCTCCGGACGGCAGCCTGGTGGTCCTGAACGAAAACCCGCCGGAGGAGCTTCGCGAGGCGGCCCAAGACGCCGTGGACGCGTGTCCCGAGCAGGCGATTTCCATCGAGGATTGACGCGAGCTCGCGGAGGGTTGCGTCACGAGGGGTCGCATCGCAAAAAGCGGGCGTGCCTGAGCTCGACTACGTTTTCTACGGCAACGAAATCCAGGCGTGGCTGGTCGCCTTGGGGATCGCCGCCGGCTCGATCCTCGTGCTGCGCCTCGTCGAAGCGGTCGTCGTCGCCCGACTTCAGCGGCTGACGAAGAAAACCAGCACGGTCATCGACGACATCGTCATTGCGAGCGTTCGCAAGACCAAGCTGATCTATCTGCTGATCGTCGCGGTCTACTTGGGCTCGCGCGCACTCGAGCTCCCCGAGCGTGTGCATTCCTTCGGCTGGAAGACGCTGATCGTTGCATCCCTGATCCAGGCGGGCGTCTGGGTGAGCGTGGGCCTTCAAATGTGGCTCGAGCACTATCGGGAAACCGAGGAGGACGGTGCGAATCGCACGACGATGAACGCGCTCAGCTTCATCGGACGGATTGCGCTGTGGGCCACGATTCTGCTGCTGGTCCTCGATAACCTCGGCATCGACGTCACGGCGCTCGTCGCCGGTCTCGGCATCGGCGGCATCGCCATTGCGCTTGCCGTGCAAAACATCCTCGGCGACCTCTTTGCGTCGCTTTCGATCGTGCTCGACAAGCCGTTCGTCAACGGCGACTTCATCATGGTCGGAGATCTGCTCGGGTCGGTGGAGCACATCGGCATCAAGACCACCCGGATTCGAAGCCTCTCGGGCGAACAGCTGGTCTTCTCGAACGCCGACCTCCTCGGGAGCCGAATCCGAAACTTCGGCCGCATGGAGCAGCGGCGCGTCGTGTTTTCGATCGGGGCGACGTACCAGACCCCAGCGGACAAGCTGGAGGCCGTTCCCAACATCATTCAGGAGGCGGTCGAAGCGCAGGACAACACCCGTTTCGACCGGTCGCATTTCTCGTCCTACGGCGATTTCTCGCTGAATTTCGAGACCGTCTACTACGTCCACAGCGCCGACTACAACCTCTACATGGACATCCAACAGGCGATAAATCTCCAGATTTACCGAAGATTCGGCGAAGAGGGGATCGAGTTTGCGTACCCGACCCAGACGCTGTTTCTCGAAAAGAGCGAAGGCTGAAACAATTCGGCGCGAGTGACGTTAAGAGCTGTGAGCCTTAGAAAAAGAGAGCACAGCGATGAAGAGCTTACGCACTATCGTCATTGGAATTCCGATCATGTTGGCCGCCATCGTGGTGGCCATCGTCGCGTCCTCGACGCGCGCCGAAACCCCGAAGGCAGAGGACAAGCAAGCAAGTGCGCCGGTGAAAGGAGGCAAGCTCGCGAAAGCGACTTTCGCCGGCGGATGTTTTTGGTGCATGGAGCCACCTTTCGAGAAGCTCCCAGGGGTGGTTCGCGTGACCTCCGGCTACACGGGGGGCAAGAAGACGGCTCCTTCGTACGGCGAGGTCAGCTCCGGCCGGACCGAGCACGTCGAGGCCGTCCGGGTCGAGTTCGATCCGTCGCGCATCTCGTACGAGTACCTCCTGAAAGTGTTCTGGCGGCAGATCGACCCCACCGATGACGGAGGCCAGTTCGCCGACCGCGGCAAGCAGTACCGCACGGCCGTCTTCGCCCACGGCCCCGCGCAGCGAAAGCTCGCAGAGGCGTCGAAGCGAGAGCTCGCGAAAAGCGGCGTGTTTGAAAAGCCGATCGTGACGGAAATCCGCTGGGCACAGCCGTTTTACGCCGCGGAAGACTACCATCAGGACTACTACAAGAAGAACCCGGCCCACTACAAACGCTACCGCGTCGGGTCGGGGCGCGAAGGGTTTTTGAAGTCCGTGTGGAGAAAACGGCCCCTCGAAGCCCCCACGAAACCAAAAGGAAAGGTCTCGATGTCCGACGACAGCAAGCAATACGACACGCCCTCCAAGGAAGCGCTGCGCAAGCAGCTGACGCCGCTGCAGTATCAGGTCACGCAACAGGAAGGCACGGAGCCTCCTTTTCGTAACGAGCTATGGGACAACAAGAAGGAAGGCATCTACGTCGACGTCGTGAGCGGCGAGCCGCTTTTCAGCTCGACCGACAAGTACGACAGCGGAACCGGCTGGCCGAGCTTCACGAAGCCGATCGAGAAGTCGAACGTCACGGAGCACGTCGACAGTAAGCTGATGATGAAGCGCACGGAGGTCCGAAGCAAGCATGGCGACAGTCACTTGGGCCACGTCTTTTCGGACGGCCCGGCGCCGACCGGCATGCGCTACTGCATCAACAGCGCCTCGCTTCGCTTCATCCCGAAGGAGAAGCTCGCCGAAGAAGGATACGGCGAGTACCTCGCGCTGTTCGAGTGAGCGTGCCCCTTCGCGATCGAATCAAGCCGTGGTTTCAGGACTTCGCGATGGGGTTCATGGACCCCATGCGTCCTTCCACCCTCGCGCCGGCGCACGGAGACGTGCTCGAAATCGGCTTTGGTACGGGCCGCAACCTCGCGCACTACCCGGAAGCGGTGAGCGCGGTCTTTGGCATCGACCCGATGGTCACGCGAGGGGTCAAACGGGTCGAACGAAGGATCGAAGAAGCCCCGTTCAGCGTAGAGCGCACCGAGCTCAGCGCGGATGACCCGCTCCCCTTCGATGCCGGGCGGTTCGACTGCATCGTCACCACGTGGACGCTTTGCTCGATTCCCAACGCAGAGGCGGCGCTCGCTGAAATGCACAGGGTCCTCAAGCCGGGCGGTGTCTATCTCTTCATCGAGCACGGCCGCGGGCGCACGGAGCGGACGATTCGCTGGCAAGACCGGCTCAACCCGATTTGGAATCGCCTGACCGACGGCTGCAACATCAATCGGCCGATCGACCAGCTGGTTGGGGAGGCCGGCTTCGAGCTCGGCTCAGTCGACGAGTTCAAAGCCACGGGGCCCAGCGTCACCTCGCACATGTACCGCGGGGTCGCGACCCGCGTCTGAGCCTCCGCTGCCGTCCCCTACACGGAGGTGCTAGCCTCCGTTCGATGTCGCTCTTTCGCCGAGGCCTGTCGCTTGCGTGGGAGGCGCCTCAAACCGCGCTCGGCGTCGCGATGCTCGCGGCAGAGGCGGCGCGAAGGCGGATCGTACGAGTCGAGATCGAAGACGGCCGCCTCGTCGTCGAGTCCAAAGGCACGGGGATCTCGCTCGGGCACATCGTGTTTTGGAGTCGCGAAAACAGCCGTTGGCACGACCTCGACGTTCGAAACCGCGCCCACGAGCTCGGGCACACGAAACAGTCTCGAATGCTCGGCTGGCTCTACCTTCCGTTGGTCGGCTTGCCCTCCATCTCGCGCGCAGCGTACGCTTTGGTGTATCGCGAAGTCACGGGCCGTCCGTGGAATCACTACTACGACGGCTACCCGGAGAAATGGGCAGACCATCTCGGCGGCGTCAATCGCGAAAGGGAGCACGTCTAGTGGAGCTCGAAACGGTCGGAGAGAAATTCCCGGGCTTTCTCTACAGGAGGCAGCCTCGCAACGTCTACTGGGAGACGACGATTTCCTGCGACCTCGCCTGCCAGCACTGCCGGGCGAGCGCCATCCCGCATCGCGATCCCGCAGAGCTCACGACCGAGCAGGGCAAAGCCCTCATGCGAAGCGTGCAAGAGCTCGGCAGCATGCTCGTGCTGACCGGCGGGGATCCGCTCAAGCGCCCCGACATCGCCGAGCTGATCGAGTACGGCCGTTCGTTGCCGATTCACGTGTCGATCACGCCGAGCACGACGCCGCTCCTTCAGCGAGAGACCGTGGACCGTTTCCACCAGCTCGGCGTGAGCGCGATGGGAGTGAGCCTCGATGGACCCACCGCCGAGCTCCACGACGCCTTTCGCAACGTCCCCGGTACGTTCGACTACTCGATGAAGGCTCTGCAATGGGCACGCGAGTATCACATACCCGTGCAGGTCAACACGACGATCACCGCGCAAACGCTGCCGCACGTGGAGGCGATGTACGAGCTGTTGCGCGATACCGCGAGCCCGCCGGTGCGCCGATGGAGCCTGTTCTTGCTGGTTCCGGTCGGCCGCGGCAGCGAGCTTCACACGCCGAGCGCGGACGACGTCGAGAGGCTCTTCGAGTGGATCTATGAGATCTCGAAGACCGCCCCGTTTCGGGTGGGCACCACCGAGGCACCGCACTATCGGCGCTACTGGATTCAGCAGAAGCTCGCCGAAGGCATGTCCGTCGAGGACGTCCAGGCGCGTGCCCGGCAGATGTCGTTCGGCATTCGCGACGGCAACGGCGTGATCTTCGTCTCGCACCGGGGCGAGGTCTACCCGGCTGGGTTCCTCCCCTACCCGCTCCTCGGCAACGTCAAAGAGCGGCCCCTTCACGAGATCTACCGGGAGTCCGAAGCGCTTCGTCGGATTCAGGATCCGCGGAACTACACCGGGCGATGTGGACGCTGCGAGTTCAAGTTCACCTGCGGCGGATCCCGGGCGCGAGCATACGCGATGACCGGGGACCCGCTGGGCGACGACCCGCTCTGCGCCTACGAGCCGGGAACCACCACGGCTTGAGTCACCCGGCGCTCAGTCTTTTTTCGGGAGGCCGAGCGCACGATCGGCGATGAGATTCATCAGCAGGTTGTTGAAGACGTAAACGGTGCCCTCGCGGAGCTTGCGCTCGACGTGGTACTCCGACGCGAGCGCCCAACCGCCAAACGTCGTCATCGCGGCGCGCGTGGTTTCCCAGGCTGCCTCGGACGCCAAGACCTTGGCCATCGCAGAGCGCGGCACCGCGTCCTCTCCGGCGTCGACTAGGTCGAGGACGTCCGAGCGCATGAGAGCCGCCGCCTCGACTCGGGAGTAGGCCTGAACGAGGGGATACTGAATACCCTGGTTGACGCCGATCACTTCGCCGAACGTCTTGCGCGTTTTGGCGTACTCGATGCTCTGATCCAAGAGAAAACGCGCGTTCCCAATCGCCTCGGACGCTGCCAGGACCCGCCGGATCACGAAGCCCTTCATCAGGCATGAAAGCCCTTCCCCCGGAGGCCCAACGCGCGTGCTGTCCGGTACCCGGAGCTCGTCGATGAATAGGCTCGAGGTCATGCGATGCGCGACCATGTCGATCGGGTGCATCTCGATCCCGTCGGCCACCTCGTCCAGATCGAGCAGGAACAGGGTGGTCCCCTCTTCGGCGCGCGCGAGAAGGATCATCAGGCGCGTGTGGGTCGCAAACGAGATCATCACTTTGCTCGCATTCAGCACCCAGTGGTCGCCGTCGCGGCGCGCGGTGCTCGCGAGCTCCTTCATGTTGGCGCCGCTGTCGGGCTCGGTGGCCGCTACGGTGAGAAAGCGGACCTCCCCGCTCGCAACGCCGGGCAGGTAGCGCTGCTTCTGCTCCTCGGTGCCGTGAAGGACGAGCGTTCTGCAGATCGCCATCTGCGCGTTGATCGAGGCGGCGTCGCCACCCGCCCGATTGATCTGCTCGACGAGCACCGACGCGACGCGCGCTCCCGCTTCGGCTCCGCCGTAGGCTTCCGGAATGAAGGTCCCGAAGTAGCCCGCGGCGCCGATCGTGTCGAAGAACTCGGTCGGGAAGGTCCTCGCCGCGTCCTGGTCCCGCCAATAGTCGGGCGAAAAGCGCTGCATGATCGGGTCGAGCGCTTTTCGGACTTCGTCTACGGCCGAGTCGACTGGTCGTTTGGGCGCCATTTTCGAGAGCTTTACATCGACCCGGCTAAGCCGCCAGCAAGTCGCGAAGCGCCTGGTAGACCTCGGGGTGGTTTGCAATGTGGACGTGATTCATCCCCGGGTGCACCGAGCCGGCGTCGAAGTGAATGCGCCTAGCGTGCTCGGGCGATTCACCGGAAGCGCTTGGAAGCCGGACCATGAGGTCACCCAGAAGGTGCCCGACGGGGTGTGCCGGGTCGCGCGTGATCGTGGCGGCGAGGAAGTAGTAGCCCACCCCGTCGACGAGCGGAACGTTGCGGCGCGCATCGGCAAACACCTCGTCGGGGTCCTTGCCGAGCCACTCCTCGTCGAGGATGTAGCCGTAGCGAAGATCCTTGACCCCGGCGCTGCGATTGTCGAGGAGCTCGGCCGGCACCTGGGCGCCCGCCGCGTCTACGCGCCGGAGCACATGCGTCAGCACGTGCACCGCTTTTTCGAGGGGTGCGCCGAGATGAGGGGAGCCGATGCACGCGACGTGGCGAAGCTGCTTCGCCCAGGCCTCGTCATGTGCCTTTGCGTAGTGCGCGGCGCTCCGTGCGACCAACCCACCCATGCTGTGCCCGACGAGCGCGATTTCATCGACCGGCAGCGGATACGCATCGACGAGCTCGGTGATGAGCTTGGCGAGCGTGCGACCGTTCGTCGAGATGTGACGGCCCGTGTTGTAGCGAAGATAAATGGGCGTGTAGCCGAGGTCTTCTCGGAGTCGGGTCCCAAACGTCACGTCGGGGCTGCCGTAGTGAGCCTCCGAGCCGAGGCTCCAGAGCCACTCGGTTGCAGCGAGGCTATGCACGAACACGCAGAGCTTGCGCGTCGGATTTGGATAGGCTTCGACGACCGCCTCGCGCGTGGCCGGAAGCGGGCGCCCGCGATGCCGAAGGCTCATGCCGAGATCGAGGCGACTCCTCCTGCGGCTGAGGTGGTCGCCCCAGAAGCCGTTTACGGAAGACTGCGCGTAGTCGACGTACCAGCTCGCCGTGCCCGCAGCGGACGACG
>JAHELW010000147.1:0-6724 GCA_024643985.1 Myxococcales bacterium
ACCGCGGGTTTCGGTCATGAAGAGCGAACGAAACCCGATGAGGCCCCGTGAGGGCACGCGGTACTCGACGCGGACTCGGTCCGCGCCAATGGGGTTCATCTTGCCCATGACGCCGCGGCGGTCGCCGAGGAGCTGGGTCACCGTGCCGACGTGGGACTGCGGGATGTCGACGACCACCGTTTCGACCGGCTCTTGCTTCTTTCCGTCGATTTCGCGCACGACGACCTCGGGCATCCCAAGGGCGAACTCGTAGCCCTCGCGGCGCATGGTTTCCGCGAGGATGGCGAGCATCAGCTCGCCTCGGCCGTAGACGATGAAGGAATCCGCCTCGCCGGTCTCCTCCACGCGCATCGCGATGTTGCGCTGCGCTTCCTTCAAGAGGCGCTCGCGCACCTGGCGAGAGGTGACGTAGTCGCCGACGCGCCCCGCGAAGGGCGAGGTGTTGACGAGGAAGCGGATTTTGATGGTCGGCTCTTCGACCGTGATCCGTTCGAGCGGATTCGGATGGCGCGGATCGGCGAGCGTGTCACCGATGCGAACCTCGTCGATGCCCGAGATGGCCACGATGTCGCCAGCCGAGGCCTCGTCGATGCGGATGCGCTCGAGCCCCTCGAAGCCCCAGAGGGCGCCGACCTTTCGTTCGATGGCGCCGTGCTCGCCGATGACCGCAACTGACTGCTGGGGCTTGATGGAGCCATTGCGAATGCGGCCGATCGCGATGCGGCCGACGTAGTCGTCGTGAATCGTGTTGTGAATCAGAAGCTGAAGCGGAAGATCCGCTTCGCTTTCCGGGGCTGGCAGCCGCGCGACCAGCGTCTCGAAGAGCGGCGTGAGATCGTTAGACTCGTCTTCGAGCTCGTGCTTGGCGATGCCGTCTTTTCCGATCGCGAAGATGTGCGCGAAGTCGGCCTGCTCGTCCGTGGCGCCGAGGTCGCAAAACAGGTCGAACACTTCGTTGAGCGCTTCGTCCGGCCGTGCGTCGTTACGGTCGATCTTGTTGACGACGCATACAACCGGCAGCTCGAGCTCGATGCACTTCGAAAGCACGAAACGGGTCTGGGGAAGCGCGCCCTCCGCGGCGTCCACGAGAAGCAGCGCCCCATCGGCCATGCGCAGGGTGCGCTCGACCTCACCGCCGAAATCCGCATGGCCGGGCGTGTCGATGAGGTTGATCTTGTAGTCTTTCCATCGGATCGACGCGTGCTTTGCCAAGATCGTGATGCCTCGCTCGCGCTCGAGGTCGTTGGAGTCGAGCACGCGCTCGCGCACGTCGGCGTTGGCGCGAAACACACCGGTCTGGTGCAGCATCGCGTCGACGAGCGTCGTCTTCCCGTGGTCGACGTGAGCGATGATCGCGACGTTTCGAATCTTGTCCTGCACGCGGCTTCCCCCACCGCCATGCGGTGAGCGCCGGTCTTGGCAGATCTCCGCGCCCCGGGCTAGTCGACGTGCCGGCTGGCCCCACACACGAAAAAAGGGGACATTCCGCGTCATGAGCAACCCGACTCTGGATGCGTGGCACGAGATGATCGAGAAGCGGAACGCCGCCGCGCTCGACGACGTTCTAGCGGACGACGCAGTCTTCCACTCTCCCGTCGTGCACACGCCGCAGGAGGGAAAAGCGCTCACCAAGCTCTACCTGAGCGCGGCCATCATGGTGCTCGGCGCCAGCGACTTTCGCTACGTGCGCGAGGTGGTCGGCGAGTCCGATGCGGTGCTCGAGTTCACGTGCGAGCTCGACGGCATTCACGTGAACGGCGTCGACATGATCCACTGGAACGAGGCTGGGCAGATCGACGACTTCAAGGTGATGATCCGCCCGCTCAAAGCCGTGAACCTGCTCCATCGGCTCATGGGGCAGATGCTCCAGCAGACGCGCTAGCCGAGAGTCGAGAGCTTGTCGCGATGCTTGGCCTGAATCGCGTTGTAGTCGTCCTGGGTCAAGCTCAGCGACTTTGCGATTCGCCGTAGCTGCACCTGCTCGTCGTGCTTCAAGACCCCGTCCGCGACGGCCATCTCGACGAGAACCTCTAGCACCTCGAGCCGAAGCTCACGCTCGGCAAGATCGCGGAGGTCCCGGGTCCAGTCGTGATCGCCGAGAAGGGCGACGTAGCTGATCTGGTCCGCCAGCAGGCCGCAAATCGCGTCCACTCCGGCCTGGCTGAGCCCGTGGACGCGGCTGAGCTCCTTTTGAATCGTCGCCTCTTCCTGCGTCGAGTAGTGCCCGTCGGCGTACGCAACCTTCGCGAGCAGCCCCGCCACGGCCGTGACGATTCGCCGGGTGCCGTCGTCTGCGTCCGACAGGTACTGCTCGACGATTTCTGCGAGCCGCTCGCGCGCGTGAGGCGGAGCTTGCGGGGGGTTGCGCTTTCGGCCGAAGACCATGGCCCGGAGAGTATAGGGCCCGTCAGCCGGGTTTGTAGGCCACCGCGGCCGAGGACGGTCCCGCGAGCGGGATGATCTCGAAGCGGTCGAAGCCGGCCTCGCTGCACCATTGCTTGAAATCGGCGCCCGTGTAGTCGAAGGCGTCGCCGAACTCGATCAGCATGTTGAGCGACATCAGGAGGCCGAAGGCGTTCTCACGGCGCGCGTCGTCGATGAGCGCTTCGACGACGATGAACGCACCGCCGGGCGGAAGCGCGTCGTACGCGAGCTTGATGAGGTGCTTTTTCTTTTCGAGGTCCCAGTCGTGGAGGATCATCCCCATCGTGATCACGTCGGCCTTCGGCAGCGGGTCTTTGAAGAAGTCGAGCGCGGTGGTCGACACGCGATGGGGAAGGCCGGCCGCTTCGATCGCACGCTTTGCGATCGGCTCGACCTCGGGGAGGTCCGCGCTGACGCAGTGCATGTGTGGGTTGGCAGCGGCGACCATGCACGAAAGCTGCCCCGTCGCGCCGCCGACGTCACAGAGCGTCTTGTAGCGGGAGAAGTCGAACTTCTCTGCGAGCGCCTTGAAGTTGCCCGCGGACACTCCCGCCATGGCGTTCATGAACTGCTCGAGCCGGTCGGGCGCCGCGTAGAGCTTTGCGAACATCGGCTCCCCGGTCTCTTTGATTTCGTTTTGAGGCTGTCCCGTCTTCAAGGCCTCGGTGAGGTGTCCCCAGAATCCATAGAGGCGCGAGCTCGCCATCTCGAGAATGCCGCCGATGTACTGAGGGCTTTCCTTGTCGAGAAAGATCGCGGTTTCGATCGTGTTCCCGTAGAGCGCATTCGGCCCGTCGCCGTCTCGGGTCAAAAGACCGAGGGCGACGAGCGAATCGGGGAAGTCCGGGATCGCGCGCGGATGAAGCTCCAGGCGCTCGGCGAGCTGCGCGGCGCTCATCTTGCCGGTGCCGAGATGCGTGAAGAGGCCGAGCTCGACTGCAGTCAGCAGCGCCCTCGAGCCAAAGAAGCCCATACCAATTTCCATGATACGGGAGGGATCAGGTGGCGTTTCGGTCATGGGGGCTCCTTCCGAACCCCCTTCCTATAATTGGGTGCGCTCGAAAAGCAATCGAGAAAGCCCGTCGGCTCTGCTCAGGCTTCCCCGTGGCGCCTCTCGTCCGAGGGCCCACGCGGTGGCGCGTGGCGTCACTCGGAGGGCAGGGCGCCGTCCTTCGAGTGAAGACCGGTTCGCGCCTTTGCGCGTGTGAGCAGCGCGTCGCACACGTGAACGAGCGCGACGAGCGCGAAGATCGGAAGCGCGACCAGCGCCCCCTCCGACCCCTTGGCGCGGACCGCCGGCACGAGCGTGCTCAAAAAGATCGCCCAGAGCACCGCGCCGCCGAGGATCTCGAGCATCGCGTACTTGCGGTAGCCGAGATAGAAGTCGCCGAGCCCCGGGAACATCAGCGAGCGAAGGGCGGCCTTTTTCGCGCTCTTGAACACCTCGCCGCACGTCTCGCACGCCGGCGGCGCCGAGTCGGTCGCAGCAAAACACCGCGGGCAGAGGTTCTGCCATCCGCCTTTCTTGCTGGCGGTGGAGTAAAGCAGGCCCCGGAGGTGGCGCGCCTCGGACCGCTTCACGCCGTGAAACATCAACTGCTCTCGGCCGGTCCGAATGAAGATGTAGCTGTTGCGTCCGCTGGTCGCGCGAATCCGGTCGAGCGGGAGCTGATTCGCGAACATGCGCGGGCGGTTCTTCCAATCGGTGTGAATGAGGACGACGCGTTTGTCGGTGAGCACGAGCGTGGTGCGGTTCGCAAAGGGGTTCATCGAGCCCGCGGTCAGGAGCCACCACATCAGCTGCCGAGCTCCGTTCGTCGCGAACCGAACCACTTCCGTCGGGGCGAGCAGGCGCTGGAGGACCGGCTCGACCTTTCGCAGCAGCTCGGCGCGCTTCCGATCGCGCCGCCGAATGCGGCCGTTCCGCGTGTCGGGGAACATTTCGTCGAAGCGAACGGCGACCGACGCAGGCAGGAGCGCCTTGAGCTCCTCTTCTGGCTGACCCCCCCTCGGCATTGCGGTCGAGCCTAGCACGCCGGGGTCACCCGCATTCAGCGCTGCTCAAATCCTCAGGAAGGTGCTATCCTCGCCGAGTTAGCTGTTTTTCGGGGGTTTCGTGGAGCTGGTCGTTGCGCTTTTGGTGGTCGTGACGCTCTTGCTGGCGGCCAATCTGGCCGTCACTTGGGTCTTGCTACGAGCTCGGACGAGGGACGAGGACACCGCAGAGCTGCTCCGGGCGGAGCTCCGGGCCTCGCGCGAAGAGGCCGGCGCTTCGGCGAGCACGCTCCGCCGGGAAGTCCTCGAGACCCAGCACGCCAGCGCCCAGACGCTCGTCCAAACGATCTCCGAGATCGGCGCTTCGCAGGGTACGAAGCTCGAGGCGTTCACGAAACAGCTCAAGGACCTCACCGACTCCAATCAGGCGGGGCTCCGGCATCTTCAGCAGACGGTCGACGGCCGCCTGCAGGAGCTTCGCACCAGCAACGAAAAGAAGCTCGACCAGATGCGGCAAGTCGTCGATGAGAAGCTTCAAAGCACGCTCGAAAAGCGCCTCGGCGAGTCCTTCAAGCTCGTCGGCGATCGGCTCGAGGCCGTCCAAAAGGGCCTCGGCGAAATGCGGAGCCTCGCGAGCGGGGTCGGCGACTTGAAGAAGGTGCTCACCAACGTGAAGACCCGCGGAACGTGGGGAGAGGTGCAGCTCGGCGCGCTGCTCGACCAGATCCTCACCCCCGAGCAGTTCGACCGGAACGTGAAGCCCAGGCCCGACTCGCGCGACGTAGTCGAGTTTGCGATTCGCTTGCCCGGGCCGAACGACGAGCCCGATCGATGCGTCTGGCTTCCAATCGACTCGAAGTTCCCACAGGAAGACTATCTTCGCCTCGTCGAAGCGAGCGACGCCGGCGACGCGTCCGCCGTCCACGCCGCGCAAAGCGCGCTCGTTCGCTCCATTCAAGACTCCGCGCGCGAGGTCAGCGCGAAGTACCTCAATCCGCCGCTCACGACCGATTTCGCCATTTTGTTCTTGCCGACCGAGGGGCTCTACGCCGAGGCGCTTCGTCATCCGGGCCTAGTCGAGCGCCTTCAGCGCGAGCACCGAATCGTCGTCGCCGGCCCGACGACGCTTGCCGCCGTTCTCAACAGCCTGCGAATCGGCTTCCGCACGCTCGCGATCGAGCAGCGCTCGAGCGAGGTCTGGAAGCTGCTCGGCGCGGTGAAGCACGAGTTTGGGAAGTTCGGCGGCGTGCTCGAGAAGGTGAAGCGCCAGCTCGACGCGGCGGGCCGAACCATCGACGAGACCGGCGTTCGCACGCGCGTGATGGAGCGCAAGCTCCGGTCGGTCGAGGCGCTTCCCGCCGATGCAGCGACCGAAATGCTCGATCTCGCCGAGGAAAGCCCGGTCGACCTCCTCGAAGCCAAGAACGAAGACGGCGCGGCCTGACCGCCCGGGCGCGGGTGTGCTAAGACACTCAGCTCGGAGTAGTCATGAGAACGCTTGGATTTCGCTTTCTTTTCGCCGCCACGCTGATCGCCGCAGCCGGAGCGTGCTCGACCTCGAGCTCTAGCAGCATCGACGCGGAGGTTTATCGCGACCCCGGCCCGTGGGCGGCCGGTGTGACGACCTTGACCCTTGCCGATCGGCAGGTCGAGGTCTGGTATCCGGCGAATCCGAGCGACACGGCCGGGCTCGACCCCGCGGAGTATTTCATTCGCGACGAGCTCTCCGACACGCTCGAGTCGCTCCTGCCGCCGGACGTCAATCCGCCTTTCGTCACCGACGCGTTTCGCGACGTTCCCGCGAGCGGTCAGGGTCCATTCCCCTTGGTGATCTTTTCACACGGGTCGTCGAGCTACCGCAATCAGTCTGCGTTTCTGACGGCACACCTCGCCCAGTGGGGCTTCGTCGTGGCCTCGGCCGACTACCTCGAGCGGGGACTTTCCACTTTTCTCGGGAGCGAGCCCGATCCCGCAATCGATTCGGCCGAGCTCAGCCGGATGGTCGTCATGCTGCTCGACTCCGAAAACGAGCGCCAGGGCGGCCTCCTCGAAGGCATCGTATCGACCGAGCAGATCGCGATCACCGGGCATTCGGCGGGCGGCGGCACCTCGATTCTATTTGGCGGCGAGCCGGACGTCGTGACGTACATTCCGCTTTCGGCCGGGGTCTTCCGTGAGGGGACCACCGAGCTTCCGGACAAGCCGTCGCTTTGGCTCACGGGCAGGACCGACGGCATCGTCGACCCGCAGCGTACGATCGACGCCTTCGACCAGTCGAGCGCGCCCACCCGGCTCGTGCTGATCG
>JAHELW010000147.1:6824-8336 GCA_024643985.1 Myxococcales bacterium
ACCGAGCTTCCGGACAAGCCGTCGCTTTGGCTCACGGGCAGGACCGACGGCATCGTCGACCCGCAGCGTACGATCGACGCCTTCGACCAGTCGAGCGCGCCCACCCGGCTCGTGCTGATCGACGACATGGGCCACCTCGGACCGAGCGACATCTGCACGATCGGCGAGTCGGGCGGCGGCGTCATTGCGCTTGCCCTCGAGGCGGGGCTCCCCATTCCCGAGAACCTTCAGCGCCTCGGCACCGATGGCTGCGGCGAGGACGACGTCATCGAGGAAGGCTGGCCCGTCATTCGCCACTTCGTCACGGCGCAGCTTCGCTGGGCCTTTGGAATCGACGAAGAGCCGGTCGGGATGTCGCAGGATGCGCAGGAGTTCTTCCCCGAGGCGACGTTCGAGTACGACGAGTCGCTCTAGTCGCTCAGGCTCAGCAGTGTGAGCACCGGCCGCGAGGCGGTCCGGCTCGCCTCGAGGTCGACCTCGAGCACCATGTGCCAGCTCCGGTCGGCTCTTGGATCGAGCAGGATCTGCGTGAGCTTCCAGCTTTGCGGGCCGCGCTCGACCTTGAGCTGGCCGGCGCTTCGGGCGTCTGGGCCGATGTCGATGGCGTCGTATTCCGCCCAGTAGGGCGCGAGGGCCTCCGCGAGCTGGTCCGCCGACCACGCGGAGCTTTCGTTTGCTTCGGCAAGCGCCTCCGCGGCGCGTTCGTACTGCTTGAACGCGAGATATCGAACGACTTTCCAAACCGCGTTCCGGGCCATGGTGGTGAAACCCCGTTCGTCTCGGGTGATGTCGACCGTTTCCTCTACGTCGCGCTCGACCGGCATGACCACCTCGTCCTCGGGCGACTGGAGCTGCTCCCACTCGTCGAGGAGGCTCGCGTCGACCGAACGAACGGTGAGCCCTAGCCAATCGGAGACGTCGTAGAGCTCGTCCGTCTTGGCGGCCTCGGGCACCGTTTGCACGAAGCCCTTGTAGGCGTCGGTCAGGTAGCGAAGAAGCACGCCCTCCGAGCGCTGGAGGCCGTATTCCTTGACGTATTCGACGAAGCTCATGCCGAGCTCGTACATGTCGCGCGCGATCGACTTCGGCCGGAGCACGTCGCTCCCGACCCAAGGGTGCCGCTCCGCGAATACCTCGTAGGTCCCGTAGAGGAAGTCTGCGTTCGGCTTCGGGTATTCGATCTTTTCGAGCTCGGCCATGCGCTCGTCGTACTCCATGCCCTCGGCCTTCATGGCTGCCAGAGCTCGGGACTTCAGCATGTCGGTCTGGCGGTAGAGCACGGCCCACGGGTCTTCGAGCGTCGCCTCGACCAGCGTCAGCACGTCGAGCGGATATGCTGGATCGTCCGGTTCGAGGACCTCCACTGCTTCGACGACATAGAGGGAGAGCGCCTGGTTCAACGAGAAATCCAGCTGGAAGTCCTCATGAACCCGCGGGCCGCCTGGAACGAGCTCGACGACCCCTGCGTCCCGGAGCGAGCGAATCATGCCGATCGCCTCCCGGCCGTGCCGC
>JAHELW010000148.1 GCA_024643985.1 Myxococcales bacterium
TGACCTTCGAGCGCGCCGAGCGCTGCACGGACCCCGAAGAGCGCCAACGCCTGCTCACGACCGTCATCGTAGGCGGAGGCCCTACCGGGATCGAGCTCGCCGGCACCATGTCGGAGGTTGCAAAGCGCGTCTTACAGGGGGAGTTTCGAAGCCTCGATCCCTCGTGCCTCAAGATCGTTCTCGCGGAGGGGGCGGATCGATTGCTGCCCGCACTTGCGCCCGAGCTCTCCGAGCGTGCGAAGGGCGACCTCGAAAAGCTCGGCGTCGAGGTCCGCTTGAAGACGATGGTCACGGAAATCGACGCACGAGGCGTCGAGCTTGCGAGCGGCGAGCGCATTCGGGCGGCCAACGTCGTCTGGGCCGCCGGTGTTTGTGGCGCTCCGGTCGAGCGAGGCCTACGCGATTTCTTGCGGAATGATCAGAGGCTCGGCGTCGAGCCCGACCTTTCGCTGGCCGGCCATCCTCACGTTTTTGCGATCGGAGACCTGGCCTACGTGGAAAGCAACGGGGAGCCGGTACCCGGGCTTGCCCCGGCGGCGCTTCAGATGGGTAAGTACGTCGGGAAAAACCTCGCTCGGGAGATCCGTCGTGGCACCCCGGTCGAAAGCCGCGCTCCCTTCGAGTACTGGGACAAGGGCACACTCGCGACGATCGGCCGAGGCAAGGCCGTCGCGGACGTCGGACGTTTCAAGTTCGGCGGCGTCGGCGCCTGGCTGCTCTGGGTGTTCGTCCACATCGCCTTCCTCGTCGGATTTCGAAGCCGGGTCATGGTGCTTTTCGAGTGGGCCTACGCCTACGTCACGTTTCGGCGCGGCGCGCGGCTCATTACCGGCGACCCAGATTTCACTCGGGCGCTCGATGCAGGCGCATCGGTGCCTAAGAAGGCCGCAGCTGACGAAGCGGCTTTGGCCGCCAATCCGTGACGGCTACTTGCGGGCGTACGTCGTCGTGAACTGTAAGGGCGAGGGGAGCTTGTCTGCTTCGACGGTGGTTTTCATCAATAGGCGCCCGTCCTCCGCAAGCGAAAAAACGTTCGTCGACACTCCACGATCGCCGACGAGGTTTTGCTCGAGCGAGCCGTCGGGCGCGATGCGGTGAGCCACCCGAAGCTCGTTTCCGTTCCGTGGATTTCTCCAGATGACTCGCTTGCCGGTTGCCGGGGCGGAGACCGCCGGCTGCCCCGAACGAGCGATGGTGATGCTGCCATCCTCGAGGGTGATGCGAAGCTCGTCGGTCGGGAGATTCGGCTCCTTCAGACGCCGTCGAGCAATGCCTCGTATGAAGATGTTCATCTCGTCGACCGCATCGTCGATCGCACGCTCGACTTCGCGAACTTCTTTCTCACCGCCGACAAAACGATACGTCCCGAGCAGGGGGTCGAGATTCGGCTCGAGCGCCTTCGCGGCGATTCCGTTTGGCGTCCACCCCAGCGCAGCGATCACAGCCGCCGCGCCGAGGGAAGCCCACACGTGCCGACTTCGCTTCCTCACTGCTCCTAGCTCTAAGGCGAAACGAGTCGCTGAGAAGCCTCGCGCTCGAGGCCTTTGACGCAAACGAAGGGGTTGCCGTGCTTGTTTTGCGCCCGAGAAACCTGAAAATGGTTCTGCTGAGAAACGTGCTGATTGGTGTCCTGGTCACGGCCGTGGTTGCGGGCCTCGTGCTGTGGCACGTGCTCGGCGGAGGCAATCCACAGGTCGACGGCGAGGTGACGAAGACACCGCTCGACGACGCGCTCGTCGACGCGAGAGACGCGCGCTTCGGCTCCGACGAAGGACGAATCCTCTTCGGCGACATGCACGTGCACACGACGCTTTCTGTCGATGCGTTTCAGCAGAGCCTGCCCCTCCTCGGAGGCGAGGGCATTCATCCTCCGGCCGACGCGTGTGACTTTGCGCGATTTTGCTCGCAGCTCGACTTCTACGCACTCACCGATCACGCTGAGGCACTCACTCCGCGCACTTGGGAGATGGTCAAGGAGTCAGTGCGCGAGTGCAATGCGGTCGACGACACGCACAATCCGGACCTCGTCGCGTTCACCGGATACGAATGGTCGCAGGTTGGGCTGACGCCCGAAACGCACTACGGGCACAAAAACGTCATCTTCAAGGAAACCGCAGAGGACCAGCTGCCCGCCCGTCAGATTGCCGCACCGGGCCTCGTCGACCGCAACTTCCGAAACTGGCGCACGCTTCTCATCAACATCCAGCTGCCGTTCTACGCGTACCCGGATCAGCAGCCCTACAACGACGTCATCTACCACGTGCGTGAGGGCATGTCGGTTTCGGATTGTCCTACCGGCGTCCCGTCTCCGGACCTCCCCTCGGACTGCCGGGAAGTGGCCGAGACCCCACGCGACTTGTTTCGAAAGCTCGGCGAGTGGGGTCACGAGGCGATCGTCATTCCGCACGGCACGACCTGGGGCTTCTACACGCCGCGGGAGTACCTGTGGGACAAGCAGCTGGACCCAGAACAAGACGATCCGGACCGGCAGGGTTTGATCGAGGTGTTCTCCGGACACGGCAACGCCGAGGAGTACCGTCCATACCGCCCGCTCATCCGCACCGACGACGGGCTGGAGTGCCCCGAGCCCACCGAAACGTTCGAACCATGCTGCTGGCGCGCTGGAGAAATCGTCCGGACGCGCTGCGACGATCCATCTTCGGCGCAATGTGAAGAGGACGTCCAGGCCGCCCGCACCAACTACCTCAACGCAGGTACCGCGGGGCACGCGACGCTGCCCGGCACGGCTCTCGCCGAGTGGGGCAACTGCGGTCAGTGCATCGATTGCTTCAACCCCACCTTTCTCCACAGGCCGGGCGGATCGGTTCAGTACATGCTCGCACGTGGCCACTTCGACGGGGCCGCGTCGCCGCGTCACGCGACGCTCGGCTTCATGAGCTCGAGCGACAACCACGCCGCGAGACCCGGCACCGGATACAAAGAGTTTGCGCGCCACCGAATGACCGAGGCCCGTGGCGCGATCAGCGAGGAGTGGCAGCGCCGCACCTTCGGACTTCCCGAAAAAACGCAGAAGTCCGTGAAGCTGACCCCCGAGGACATCGCGGCGATGCCCCCGTTTCGGACGATTTGGGTCGAAAGGCAGGCGTCGTTCTTCATGACCGGGGGACTCGTTGCCGTTCATGCGCCCGAGCGCACGCGCGAGGCGATCTGGGAAAGCCTCGCGAGACGCGAAGTCTACGGAACCTCGGGCGACCGGATTCTACTCTGGTTCGACCTCGTCAACGCCGGCGGCTCGCCGCAGCCCATGGGCAGCCGGCTCGCGTTCGCCGACACTCCCGAGTTCCGTGTGAAAGCCGCGGGCTCTTTTCAGCAGAAGCCAGGTTGCCCTGAAAGCGTCGTGAGCGCGCTCGGCGCCGAGCGCATCGAGCACGTCTGCGCCGGCGAGTGCTACCACCCGAGCGACGAGCGGCGGGCGATCATGCGAATCGAGGTCGTTCGGATCGCGCGGCAGATGAAGGAGTCTGAACCGGTCGACGAGCTGATCGAAGACCCGTGGCTCACCCTCCCGTGTCCGGAAGGCGCCGAGGTCTGCGAGGTCGAGTTCGAAGATCCGGCGTTTGTCGAATCGTCGCGCGAGCTTCTCTATTACGTTCGTGCGATTCAAGAGCCGACGCCCGCCGTCAATGCAGGCGCGCTTCGCTGCGACGAAGAGGGCAACTGCAACCCCTGCTACGGCGGCTATCGCACCGACTGGGAGGAAGACTGTCTCTCGATGAACGAAGAGCGAGCCTGGTCGTCGCCGATCTACCTGACACCCGCGGCGCAGGCCGAGGCGCTCTAGCGAAAGGTCATCCGAATCATGGCAAGCCCGAATGAGGAAAGACGGATCCTCGTCGTTGGAAGCGGCGCCGCCGGCACGGCGGCTGCGTGGTCAATCGCGCGGAACCCGGGACTCTCCGTCGAGGTCTGGGAGGCGGAGCCGCAGGCCGGCGGCGTCGCCACGAGCGAGACTGTTTCCACGAACGGGTCGCCCGGCGTTTGGCTCAACGACGGAGTGCAGGGCGGGAGCCCCACCTACCGCAACACCCTTTGGCTCCACGAGCAGGCGGGCATCGCGCCGCGGCCCGTCGACTTTCGCGTGTCGTTCGGGCGCGACGACACGGCTTGGAACAACACCGCCGCGACGCCGCTCGTTCGCCGGCTCCAGCCCGACATTTGGCGCTTCGGAAAGCTGCTCGAGTGGATCGATCGAACGGAGCCGCTGTCCGCGCTTCTTCCAATCGGGCTCGTCCTCAGGGCGGGCCGCTTCTCCAAGGACTTCCGCGACCACATGCTGTATCCGCTGGTCGCGCTCTTTTTCGGGACGGGAAACCAGACCCGGCGCGTGTCGGCTGCGCTGATCTCGCGGGTCTTTCGGGACGAAAGGCTCCGCCTGTTCGACTTCGACCCCGACCGCCTTCTCTCGCAGCGGCCTCCGATGTTTGCATTCGACCGGCTCTCCGAAATCTATGAAAAGATGGTGGAAATGACGGAGGCCACGGGGCGCGGGGCCTTCCACTTCAATCGACCGGTCGAGCGCATCGAACGAAGCCCCGGCGGCGTCGTCGCGACGGACACGCGGGGGGCGGTCGAGCATTTCGACAAGGTGGTCTTTGCCTGTCCCGCAAACGTGGCGCTTCGTACGCTGTCCAAGCCGAGCCTCCGAGAGCGCGCGGTGCTCGGCTCGGTCCAGTACTTCCACGACATCACGGTCACGCATACGGATCGCGAGTACATGGAGCGGTACTACGACCTCGACGACGAACGCGGTGACCAGTACTTCATCCGCACGTATCCAGACGCCACCGATCGAATCGAGATGTCCTTCGATCTATCCAACTATCAGCCGCAGCTCGAGTCCTCGGTCTACCAAACGATCTTCTTGGATCGCGCCTCCGACGAGAGCCGATGGACGATGGACGAGATCGACCCGGAGCGGGTCCTGTTTTCCAAACCTTGGATTCAGTTCTCGCACACCTGGCAGCACTACGTTCGGGTCGTGCCCTGGCTGCGATTCCTTCAGGGACGTCAAAACACGTATTACGCGGGGTCGTGGACTCTCGCGAACACCCACGAGGTGGCCACGATTTCCGGTTTTGCGGCCGCGTATCGTCTCGGGGCTCCATATCCCGTCGAAGGAGACGAGCTTGCGATGGAGCAGTTTCAAACGTACCTCGGCGTGGTGCACGGCCTCGAGTTCGAAGGCCCGCGCGCGACTAAGCCGCGTCCAGCGTAGGCTCGCCGGGATTCCAGCCGCAGGCGGTCAGCTCCCCTGTCTGGAGCGCTTCGAGCACCCGCAGCACCTCGTCCACGTTGCGGCCGACCGAGAGGTCGTTGACGCTCACGAAGCGAATCACGCCCTCCGGGTCGACGATGTAGGTCGCGCGGAGACACACGCCTTCGGTGTCGTGAATAATCCCGAGCGTGCTCGAGAGCTCGCGCTTGGTGTCGGCAAGCATCGGGAAGGGCAGGTCTTTCAGATCGGGATGGTCATTTCGCCAAGCCAAGTGCACGTAGTGCGTATCCGTGCTGCCGCCCAAGACCTGCGCATCGCGCTTCGCAAACTCTGCGTTCTTCTTTCCGAACTCGGCAATCTCGGTTGGGCACACGAACGTGAAGTCCATCGGCCAGAAAAAGATGACCTTCCACTTCCCCGGGTATGAGCGGTTCGTGATTTCCTCGAACTCGCGCCCAGGCTCCGTGCTCACGGTGGCCTGAAGCGAAAACTCTGGGAATGGGTCACCAACGGTATGCATGTTTCCTCCTTGTGGGTTGTTCAAACGTGTCAATCGTCATTTGCGCGACCCGCGGCCGCGTTTCTTTCCGCGTAGGAGAACCTGGTAGTCGCGGATGTCGAAGCCTTCGAGCTGATTCACGCGTGACACCGTCAAGGTTTTCCACGGCAGGTCGTAGATCTCCCCCGTGTCGTCGTCGATGAAGTGGTGGTGGCGCTCCACGTTGGGGTCGAACACCACCTGGCCTTCGGTGAGCACGAGCGCCTGAAGAAGGCCCCGGTCGACGAAGAGGTTGAGGGTGTTGTAGACGGTGGCCCGCGAAACCATCGGAAACGCCTCGCGAACTTCGGCCCAGACCTCGTCGGCGGACGGGTGCCGCTCCGTGTGCAGCACGTAGGTCGCGATGGCGATCCGCTGGGCCGTGGGTCTGATTCCATGCGCTTCGAGGCACGCCGCATCGGTTTCGGGCACAGTTCTAGACTAGGTCTAGATTTAGACGTCGTCAAGGGGTTGCGGTCGACCCACAGCGACCCGAGAGTCCCCATATGGAGCTCAACACAGGAATTTCACCCGAGCACCGCCAAAAGCTGGCGGACGAGCTGTCGCGGCTGCTTGCCGACAGCTACACGCTCTACCTCAAGACTCACAACTTCCATTGGAACGTCACCGGGCCGATGTTTCAAACGCTGCACGTGATGTTCGAGGAGCACTACACCGAGCTCGCGCTTGCCGTGGACCTCATTGCGGAGCGAATCCGCGCGCTCGGTTTCCCGGCACCGGGAAGCTACGCGGCCTACGCGCGCCTCTCGAGCGTGAGCGACACCGACGGCGTTCCATCCGCGATGGAGATGATCAAGCTTCTCGTCGAAGCGCACGAGACGGTCATACGGACCGCGCGCGAGGCCACGAATGCTGCCGAAGAGGCAGGTGACCAGGCCACTGCGGATCTCGGCACACAGCGCCTCCAGATACACGAGAAGACCGCTTGGATGCTGCGGAGCCTCCTCGAGAAGTAAGCGCTAACGCCGCGGCGGCCGAGGGACGAGCACGGGGGTTTGAGCCTTGTACTCTTCGTACACAGGATTTCCCCCCCAGCGTTCGTCCGCGCGCTTTTCGAGAATCGGAATGCCGCTGATTCGCATGAGCAAGACCGCTACGAACACGGGTGAGATCATCGTCACCCACTGCCAACCGCGAAGCGTCGACGCCGCGATGACGGCAACGCCCAGCCACAGGACGATTTCCCCAAAATAGTTTGGGTGGCGCGACCACGCCCAGAGCCCGGTGTCGATGAACCGGCCGCGATGGGCATCTCGGAACTTGCTCTTTTGGCGGTCGGCGACCACCTCGATGCCGAACCCAAGCGCCCAAATCACGAGCCCGAGCACGTCGACGGCGCCGATTCCAGCGGGCTGCCGCGTGGTGATTGCCGCAAGAGCCGCACAAAGCGTCAGAAACACCCAAAGTCCTTGAAGCGTCCACGCGACGAAAAAGCGCGGCGCGCTCGGCTTGATGTCGTCGAACCTCGAATCGCTTCCCTCCGACCGTATGCGGCGAAAGAGGAACGTACCGAGCCGCGAAGCCCAGACGAGGACCAGAAGCGTGAGCACGACCGAACGAACGTCGGCGGAGCGCGACGCGAGGAGCGCAAAGACCGTCACCGAGATGTAGGTGAGGCTTCCCGTGAGGTCGTAGAAGCGTTCGGTTTGCCGGGCATACGCCGGCACGAAGGCGACCCACTGGACACCGAACGCGATCCCCGCGCACCAGAACAGGATCGGAAAGCCCATCAAAGCCTCGCCCCCTCGGCTGCCTGCCCACGCGACGCCGGCCGCGAGCGCTAGGCAAATTGCCACGACCCCGGCCGAGGCCAATGTCTTCTTCACGCTCATCGCTCCCGCATCCTCACGCCACCGGAAATAATACGAACACGAGGAGGTCCCAAATCAAGTGCGCCAGCAGCGGCGCGGTGAGCCCATTCGTTCGGACCCGGAGCAGCCCCCAGACCGCGCCACACGCAAATGCAACGACGACCAAGAGCGGAGAGCGAAACGCCACTTGTGGAAGCGTGTAGAGGAGCGCCGCCAGCAACACCGCGCCCGCTGCGTTCGCATGACGAGAGAAGACGTCGATCGCGAGACCCCGCCAAACGAGCTCTTCCGCGGTCACCACCAAGACGAGCACCGGAAAAGCGGACACCGGGCCGGGCGGCTGGCGCAACAGCTCGTAGAGCTTTGGCACCTCGAGGGCGATCGACGGTACGAGCTCGATGCTGATCGGGTAGAGCAGCCAGGTGGCGGCAGCCATGGCCACACCGGCCGCAACGCCGAGGAAGGCCGGACGTGACGAAGGATTCCAGCGCTCGAGCAAGCTCGCGCGAGAAAGACGCTGCATGACGAGGATCG
>JAHELW010000012.1 GCA_024643985.1 Myxococcales bacterium
CGCCGGCAGAAGCTGCCGCGGCAGACGTTCCCGACTATCGCGTTCTTGCATCGCATCCACGCCACGCGCGCCGCTCGTCTGCGCATCGTGGACATGCTCTTGCTCCTCGCGAGGGTCGCGCTCGTTGCGCTGCTCGTGCTGGTTGCCGCCGCGCCTTATCGGGTCGTGCAGTCCAGCCTGCTCGATCGGCAGCATGCGCTTGCCATCGTGTTTGACGACTCGCTTTCGATGGCCGCGATGGATGACGGACGGACGCTGATCGAGAAAGCAGCAGAGCTCGCGACGGCTCAGCTCCGCAAGGTCCCCGAGGGCTCGGAAGTGTCGGTCGTCCTCGGGGGACGGCCGCCGCGCGTCTGGGTGCGTAGGCGGTCGGAGCTCGAAATGATCGAGGGCGCGTTCGGCGAAATCGAAAGGCGCTCTACGCGTGCGGGGGCTCTCTGCGAAGCCGTCCGGGCGGCTGTCGAGCTCCTTCTCGAGAGCGAGCTGGCCGATCGCCGTCTTCTGGTATTTTCGGATTTCACCCCTGGGACCCGCATCGACGAGTGCGAGTGGCCTTCACGCGGCATTCGCGTGGCGTTCGAAACCGTCGCAACGTCGGACCCGGACAACCGGCGGATCGCGTCGGTCGAGGTCGCGGGGGCTCCGGGCGGAGCCGAGGGCATCGAGATCGACGTTGGAATTGCCGGTGTACCCACCGGCGTGCAACAACACGTCCGGCTGCGTCAAAGAGGACAAGAAACGCAGCGCGTTCCGGTGCGCTGGAACGCCGACGAGGGGCAGGCGACGCTGTCGCTGCCGCCCGGAACTCGCGATGCGGTCGTGGAGCTCCGCCTCGACCCGGACGACGTGCTTCCGGCCGACAACGTTCGCGGCGTTCTTCTAGGATCCGACACGGTGCACGTTCTTCTCGTCGATGGAGATCCGCACCCCGATCCGCGGAAGCGCGAGACTGCGTTCCTCGTGCATGCGCTCGACGTTGCTCCGGAGGTCGGCCGCGCTTTCGCGGTGGAGACGCTCGACGCCCAGGATCTCTCCGAGAGCGCGATCATTCGGTCCGACGTGGTCGTTCTGGCGAACGCCACGCTCGACGAGAAGTGGCTGCCTTTGATCCAGCGGTTCGTCGGAGGCGGCGGCAGTCTCTGGATCACCGCCGGCGACTGGATCAATCCGCGCGTCTACGGCAGCGTGCTTCGTGAGCTGCTTCCCGGCCGCTACACCGCAACCCGCCGTGAAGACCGGCCCGTGCGACTCCGGTCGCGAAACCTCCCGGAGCTCGATCAAGCGAGCGTCATGGCGCGCACGCCGATCGCCGAGATTGCGCTCGATGCCATCGTGACCGCGCGCTTCAGCGACGGAGCGCCCGCCATGGTCGAGCACCGCTATCGGAGCGGCAGAGTCGCGATGTTCGCGACCACCATCGACGATGCGTGGACCGACCTGCCCTATCAGCCGGTATTCGTCCCCTTCGTGCTCGATGCGCTCGAGCGATTGGCGGGGCGAACGGAGCATTCCGTCGAGCCCTACGCATCGGTGAGCCTTCCCGGCTCGACGTCGACCCAGCGCATTCAGGTGGTCACGCCGACCGGCAGAACCGTGGACCTCCGGGAGGCGGACCGCGTCGCATTTCGCGACACCGGAGAAATCGGGGCGTACCGGGTTCTGGTCAACGGGGTTCACGGCGAGCGGTTCGCGTTCGTCGTCGACGCACCCGCCGCGGAGAGCGAGCTGGTCTCACGCGGCCGCCCGGCCGACCTCGGGGACGCTCTCGCTGCCGTCGAAGACGCCTCACAGGGCGTCCGTCAGTCGTTCGCACCCTGGCTTCTCCTCGGAGCAATCGCGCTGCTCTTCAGCGAGCTCTGGCTGCGTCAGGTCCGTCGCAGGTGAACGACCCGCTCGACTCGATTGAGGTCCGGGTAGACGGCTTCTACGCACCATGGGGACCCGTGCACGATTTCGAGAGCACGTGCCGCTTGTCCCGCGCCGACCTCGACGAGCATGTGCGCGCCACTCGACGTCGCGGCCTCGGCAGCCTGGAGCAGCGCGCGAATCGTTTCTAGCCCGTCTTCGCCCGCAACCAGGGCGGCCTGAGGCTCGTACGACCGGACTTCTGCCTGAAGCGTCTCGAGCTCGCCCTTTGCCACGTACGGCGGATTCGACACGATGAAGTCGTATTGCTCGTCGCTTGCCAGCAGATCCGCTTGCTGGAAGCGAATGCGATCGCCGATGCCCAACGCTTCCGCATTCTCCGAGGCGATCCGCAGCGCAGCCTCCGAGATGTCGGTCGCGGTGATCGTCGCGAGGGGCAGCTCGGCTGCGAGCGTCACCGCGATCGCCCCGCTTCCCGTTCCGACGTCGGCGATTCGGCACGCCTGGTCGCGCGGAATGAGCGCGAGCGCCCGCTCGACCAGCGTCTCGGTGTCGGGCCTCGGGATCAAGACGTCTCTCGTCACGCGAAAGCGCCGCCCGAAGAAGTCACGATGGCCGAGGATATACGCGACCGGCTCGCGCTCTCGGCGTCGGGCGACGAGCGGTCGAATCGCTTTGCGTTCGCTCTCGAGCAGAGGCCGGTTGAGATCGAGGTAGAGCGCGATGCGGTCCACGCCCAGGGCCTCGGCGACGATCAGCTCGGCGTCGAGACGCGGGCTGTCGATGCCGCGCGTTCGAAAGTCCTCGGTCGCCCACTCGAGGACTTCGCGAATTGTCCAGGTTCGAGAGCTCACTTGGCCTATCGAGTGCGTACGCGCATCTTCTGCTTCGGAAGCGCGCCCGCCTCGGCGAGCACCTGCTTCGCGAGGCGGGAAATCTCGGGGCGCTGTCCCTTTTGCACGAACGCCGCGACCATGTTCGCGTCCACCTCGAGCAGCTGTTCCATCGCCTGTCTCGCCCTGCCCCGTTTCTTTTCGGCCGTGTACGTATAAACCTGGGCGCGGAGGAGCATCCCAGAGACCTGTCCGTACTCTTTGTCGCTCGGGTCGTACGTTTCGAGCAGCTTGCGTGCTTCCTCGGCCTTTCCGGTCCGCGCAAACGACTCGGCCACGACCGCGGCATACATCGCCTTGGCACGCGCCTGCGGCTGCCGGTCGAGCCGGATCTCGTCGGCCAGCTCGCGCGCATCGCGCGTGCGCCCGGTCATGAGGTAGAACATCGCGAGGTTGGCGCGTACGTCGTCCTGCACCATCGCCGGCGCCTTGTTCAGGTCGATGGCTTCGAGAATTTGAATCGCCTCGCCGGGGTTTTCCTGGGCTACGAGCTGCGCCTGCGCGATGGCGTTGAGCGCATCCTTTCCACCCGGGCTCTGCCTCGCTCGGAGCTGCTCGAGCGCTGCGAGGCGGCTCTCCTTGTCGGTAGCGCCCTTTAGAATCGCCGCGATGTCGGCCGACTTGCGGGTGAGCCGCCACACCCAGAGAAGGAATCCGAGCGCCACCAAGGTGAGGACCCCGGCGACGATGAATCCGACGTAGCCGATGTTCGGCTGCAGGATCCCGGCGATGACCCACACGACCGCCAGCGCGAGCCCGATGAGGCCCATCACCTTCCAGTTCATCTTGGGCTGCTCGATCTGGTCGAGCGCCTCGCCGACGTCCTTGGGAGCCGCCGTGATTTGTTTTTTGGGCTTCGCCACTGTTGGCTCAGCTACCCCGACCGCTCGAAAACGGCAACCCACCCGGTCTTTGGTGCCCCCAAACCGCCTGAAAACGCAAGGAAAACCACCGGATGCGGGGGTTCGCGTTGCCGATGGTGAGCCACCTCGCATAATTCAACGACTCCCCGGGTCTGCGCTACCGTGAGGTATTCTGACTCACAGCACTTGAGATGCTTGTGATTTTGTGAATAAATATACTAAGACTGTATCGCGGTTGGGAACCACACGGGCATGAGCAGAAACAGACTGGGCGAGCTCCTCGTACGCGAGAAACGGATCAGCCTCGAGCAGCTCCGCGAAGCGCAGAAGCAGCAGAAGGACGACAACGTCAGTCTCGGCTACGCGCTTGCACGCCTCGGTGCGATTTCCGATCAGGAGATCACGGACTTCCTGAGCGAGCAGTATCGCGTCCAGGCGATCGATCTCTCGGAGTACGAAATCGATCGCGAGATTCTCAAGCTGATCAGCCCGCAGGTCTGTGAGCGGCACAAGATCATTCCCGTATCGCGCGCGGGCAGCTCCCTGATCGTCGCGATGGCCGACCCGTCGAACCTCAACGCGATCGACGATGTGAAGTTTTTGACCGGCTACAACGTGGAGCCGGTGGTCTCGTCGGAAAGCGCCATTCTGGCCGCGCTCGAGAAGGCGTATGCGCAGCCCGAGATTTCCTACGAAGACATCATGGAGGGCTTCGACGAATCGGAGATCGAGGTCGCCACGACGGACGACGATGATGATCTTCTCGATCTCGCGAAAGCCAGCGAGGATGCGCCGGTCGTTCGGCTCTGCAACGCCATTCTGCTGAATGCGATCAAGCAGGGGGCGTCCGACATCCACGTCGAGCCCTACGAGCGTGTGCTGCGCGTTCGTTACCGGGTCGACGGGGTGCTTCACGAAGAAATGACCCCGCCGATCAAGCTGAAAAACGCGATCGCGTCGCGTCTGAAGATCATGAGCTCGCTCGACATCGCGGAGCGACGGCTCCCGCAGGACGGACGCATCAAGCTCAAGCTCGGCAAGGGCCGCGAGATGGACTACCGCGTTTCGTCGGTCCCGACGCTCTGGGGCGAGAAGATCGTCCTTCGTCTTCTCGACAAGTCGAACCTTCAGCTCGACATGACGAAGCTCGGCTTCGAGCAGAGGCCACTTTCCGACTTCCGCGACGCGATTCATCAGCCCTACGGCATGGTGCTGGTCACCGGGCCCACCGGCTCCGGTAAGACGACGACGCTCTACTCGGCGATGAGCGACCTGAATACCGTCGACACCAACATCAGCACCGCCGAGGATCCGATCGAGTTCAACCTCATGGGCATCAACCAGGTGCAGATGCACGAGGACATCGGTCTCAACTTCGCCGCGTCGCTGCGTTCGTTTCTGCGTCAGGACCCCGACATCATCATGGTCGGTGAGATTCGAGACTTCGAAACTGCCGAGATCGCGGTCAAGGCCGCGTTGACGGGTCACTTGGTTTTGTCGACGCTTCACACCAACGATGCGCCGAGCACGGTCACGCGTTTGCTCAACATGGGCATCGAGCCGTTCCTGGTGACGGCGTCGGTCAACCTGGTGCTCGCCCAGCGTCTTGCCCGCAAGATCTGCCAGGAGTGCAAAGTGCAGGTTCCCACCGACGAGCAGGTCTTGCTCGACGTTGGTTATCCCGAAAACGAAATCCCGAGCGTGGTCGCCTTCCGGGGAACCGGCTGCAAGGTGTGCAACGACACCGGCTACAAAGGTCGCGTCGCGCTCTACGAGGTCATGCCCTTCTCCGATCGCCTGCGCGAAATCGTGCTTCAGGGCGGCTCCACCGCAGAGCTCAAGGACGAGATGATTCGAGAGGGCGTCGCCACCCTTCGCATGGCCGGCCTCCAGAAGGTCCTTCAGGGCGTGACCACCATCGACGAAGTCGTCCGCGTGACCGCCGCGGACGCTTGATTCAGTCCCGGCTTCCTCCAAACGGGTTTGTCAACGACCCTGACCGCAGAGGCGCCGCTGCGGCGATCGCTGATAGGCCCATCGCCACCGTGAGAAAGGCACCGCTCAGGGGCGCTTAGCATCGAAACCTCGAACCCGTATGACATCTCGTGGCCCTACATCTCACGTCACGGATTGTCATGCGAGGTGTCCGATGATAGATCCGATCGCATGCGCATCAGCAACAGTTTCTCCGAAGGCGAGATTCAAGTTCTCGAATTCATCCTGCAAACCCTTCTGCGCGGAGGCACGCCCACGATGGCGACTCGCAACAAGGACTTCGCCTCCGTCTACCGCAAAGTGATGACGATGAAGAAGCGCGTCGAGGAGAAGAAGGCGCAGGCCAAGCTCTCCTCGTCGGTCGGGACCGTCGCCGCCGCGGACGAAGACGATCTTCAGCGACGGGCCGGCTGAGCGGTTGACTGCTTTGGGTCCGTCTCGTAAGCGCGGACCGCTATGGTGATGCAGCTGATCGTCCTACGGGGCGGCCGCGTTCTCGACCCATCGCAGGGGCTCGACGAAATAGCCGACGTCGTAGTCGAAGCCGGCCGCATCAAAGCCGTTGGACGCGACGCTGGCGCAGGCTACGCGGCCTCGGACAAAGCTCTCGTCATCGATGCAGCCGGTCGCTGGGTTTGCCCGGGTTTCGTCGACTTGCACGTGCATCTTCGAGAGCCCGGCCAGGAGTACAAAGAAGACATCGGCTCGGGGCTCGATGCGGCTGCCGCCGGGGGGTTTACCGCCGTCTGCCCGATGCCGAACACGAAGCCCGCGAACGACTCGCGCGCGATCACGGAGATGATGATCGCACGGGCGGAGGAGCACGGAGGAGCCCGGCTTCTCCCCTTTGGCGCCGTCACCAAAGGTCAGCGGGGCGCCGAGCTCACGGAAATGGCGGACATGCGTGAGGCCGGCGCGATTGGCGTCAGCGACGATGGCGTGTGCGTGATGAACGCCGCGGTCATGCGCCACGCGATGGAATACGCGCGCACTTTCGATCTCTTGGTCAGCCAGCACTGCGAGGATCACCACCTGACCGAAGGCGCGCAAATGCACGAGGGCGCACGGTCGACTCAGCTCGGCCTGAGAGGGTGGCCCCGTGCTGCAGAGGACGTAATCGTTGCGCGAGATCTCGTGCTCGCCGAGACGACTGGCGCGCGCTACCACGTCGCGCACATCTCGAGCCTCGGCGCGGTGCGGCTGCTTCGCGAGGCGAAATCGCGGGGTCTACGGGTGTCCGCGGAGGTCACGCCGCATCACCTCCTCTTCACGGACGAGGCGTTGCTGAGCTACGACACCTACTGCAAAGTCAATCCACCGCTCCGCGAGGAGGAGGATCGAGCCGCCCTTCGCGAGGCGCTGGCCGACGGGACCATCGACTGCATCGCCACGGACCACGCTCCGCACACGGACCTCGAGAAGGACTGCGAGTTCGAGGCGGCCGCCGTCGGAATCAACGGGCTCGAGTCGGCGATCGGGTCGATGCTCGGCCTGGTGCGCGAGGGTGTGATTCGGCCGATGCGATTCGTCGAGGCGCTTTCGACTGCGCCCGCCCGATTGATCCCCGATTTCGAGGGCGGCTCGCTCCGGGAGGGACGGGTCGCCGACGTGACCGTGATCGATCCCGAGGCGCGATGGATTCTCGATGAAGACGCGCTACGCTCGAAGTCACACAATACGCCGCTGCTCGGCCGCGAGCTGATGGGGAGGCCCGTCCTCACCATGGTCGGGGGCGAAGTGGTGCACGAGCTCGAGGCATGACGAAACAAGCACACCTGGTACTGGCAGATGGAACCCGCTTCACGGGCACGAGCTTCGGCGCGGATGGCGCGGCGATCGGCGAAGCGGTCTTCACCACCGGCATGACCGGCTATGAAGAGGTGCTCACCGACCCATCGTACTGCGGCCAGCTCGTCACCATGACGGCGCCGCAAATCGGCAACACCGGCATCAACCTGGAAGACGGCGAGGCGAAGCGCCCTGCCCTACACGGGTTCGTGGTCCGAGAGCTTTCCGCGGTCGAAAGCAACTGGCGGAGCAAGGAATCGCTCCACTCGTACCTCGAGCGTCATGGCATCGTCGCGATCACCGGCGTCGACACGCGCACGCTGACCCGCCACATCCGGGACGTCGGCGCCCAGATGGCGGCCCTCGGCACCGAAGATCCGAAAACCCTTCACGACCGCGCCCAGGCCGCGCCTTCGATGACCGGCCAGAACCTCACGGGCGAGGTCACCACCAAAGAGCCCTACGAATGGAAGCAAAGCAGTAGCGTGTGGGCGGAGCGGCGTGACGAGGCGCGGCCGTGGCACGTCGTCGCGATGGACTTTGGCGTCAAGCTGAACATCCTCCGCTGCCTGGTCGACGAAGGGTGCAAGGTGACCGTCGTGCCCGCGACGACGACCGCCGACGAGGTGCTTGCCCTCGATCCGGATGGAATCTTTCTGTCGAACGGCCCCGGTGATCCGGCCGCCGTTTCCGGCGGCATCGCGACCGTGCGCGAGCTGCTCGGAAAGCGGCCGATGTTCGGCATCTGCCTCGGGCATCAGCTGATGAGCCTCGCGCTCGGCGGCTCGAGCTACAAGCTGAAGTTCGGCCATCGCGGGCTGAACCAGCCCGTGAAGGACCTGAAGACGGGCCGCATCGAGGTCACGACGCAGAATCACGGTTTCTGCGTCGACGTGGATTCGCTTCGCGGCAAGTGTGAGCTGACGCACCTCCACCTCAACGATGGAACCTGCGAAGGCATCGAGCATCTCGAGACGGGCGCCTTCAGCGTTCAGTATCATCCTGAATCCGCCGCGGGCCCGCATGACTCGCGCTATCTGTTTCGTCGCTTCACCGATGCCATCGCCCGAGCACGCAGCTGATCTCGAGCGCGTGCTGACTCGCGCCGCGCAGGAGTGCGAATCCGGAGCTGCGTGGTTTGGCGAGGGTCTGCCTCAGGCGCTTCGAAGTGCGATCGAGGCGACCGGCAAGACGATCGACGAGCGCGCGGCAGAGGTGGCATTCGTCGAGGTGGGTGGGCGCTCGACGCCGACCGTGCCCCCGCGCGGAGCACGCGTGATCGCTTTGAGCAGCGGCGGGCTCGACGCGCTTCCTTCGCTCATTCGGGCCGCGGAGTCCCCTCGCCTTTTGATTTCCCGGCTGATCTGTCCGGTGGCGGTGCTCGATTTCGCGCCCGGGGGTCTGCGTGTACGGGAGATCCGGCACGGACTCACGGCCGCCGACCTGCAGCGGGTGCTCGATACGACCCTGTGGTCGGGGCCGGACCTGAAAGAGCTCTAGGAGAGCTCGCGCCGGAGGACGGCCCCGGTGTGACTCCGCTTTCGCTTCGCGATGGTTTCGGGGGCTCCTTGCGCCACGACGCGGCCGCCGTTGGCTCCACCCTCGGGACCCAGGTCGATGATCCAGTCTGCGGCGAGCATGACGTCGGGGTGATGCTCGATGACGGCGACGGTATCACCGCGCTCCACCAGTCGATCGAGGACCGCCAGCAGGCGGTCGACGTCGTCGCGGTGAAGGCCGGTCGTCGGCTCGTCCATGACGTACAGCGTCGGCCCCGTGTTGAGCCCGGCCGCGAGCTCGGAAACCAGCTTGATGCGCTGCGCTTCCCCGCCGCTCAACGTGTTGGAGGGCTGGCCGAGATGCAGATAGCCGAGGCCCAGCTCGTCGAGAAGCTTCAGCGGCTCGCGCACCGCCTTGACGGGCGAGAACACCTCGACGGCCTCGGACACCTCGAGCTGAAGGAGCTCGCCCGCGTTGAGCCCCTGCCAACGCACCGCGAGCGTCTCCGGGGTGAAACGCATCCCGCTGCAGGTCTCGCAGGGGATGTCGACGTCGGGAAGGAACGCCATTTCGACGTGAATTGAGCCCTGTCCGTCGCATTCGGGGCAGCGGCCTTCTTTCACGTTGAACGAGAAGCGGCTCGCCGTGTACCCCCGCGCGCGGGCTTCGGGGGTGCCTGCGAGGAGTTGCCGCACGGTGTTCCAAATGCCGATGTAGGTGGCGGGGACGGATCGAGGGGTTCTACCAATCGGGTTTTGATCGACTTCGATTGCGCGCTTGAGCGACTCGAACCCCGAAATCGCCGAGAGCTCTCCGGGAGGGGTTTCGTTCACCATGCCGACCGCCTCGCGCGTCGCGCGAAGCAGCACCTCCCGAACCAGAGAGCTCTTTCCAGAGCCGCTCACGCCCGTCACCGCCACGAAGCGCTCGAGCGGGAAACGCACGTCGACGTTCCTGAGGTTGTGGTGAGAGACTCCGCTGAGGGCGAGCCAGTCGGCGTCCCGCGTCGGGCGGCGTGACGAGGGGAGCTTTGGCGGCCGTTCGAGCGCGGACGCGGTGACCGACCCCTTCATCCCATCGAGCTCGCCCTGCGCGACGATGCGTCCGCCGTGCTTGCCGCCGCCCGGCCCCACGTCGATGACGTGGTCGGCCGCTCGAATGGTGTCGGCGTCGTGCTCGACTACGAGCACGGAGTTGCCGCGCTCGACGAGGCCGCGGAGGGCGCCGAGCAAGCGCCCCGTGTCGCGCGGATGCAGGCCGATCGTCGGCTCGTCGAGCACGTAGAGGACGCCGGTGAGGCCGCTTCCGAGCTGCGCGGCAAGCCGCACGCGCTGCATTTCGCCGCCGCTGAGGGTGTTCGCCGCTCGGCCGAGCCCGAGGTAGCCGAGACCGACTTCTTCGAGGAAAAACAGTCGGCGAAGCGCCTCGTGAAGCGGGGCCTTGGCAATCGTGGCGTCGCGCCCATCGAGCGAAACGGACTGGAGCGTCTCGATCGCTTCCGACACGCTCTGCTCGAACAGCTCGGTGATCGACATGTCGGCCACCGTCACCCCGCGCGCCAGCGGCGAGAGGCGGGTCTGCTCGCACTGGTCGCATGCCCTGCTGCTCATCGCGCGTTTGCGGCGGCGCCCACGCCATTTCTTCTCGACGATTTCGCCGCGTCCTTCGCACGCGGCGCATTGCCCCTGCCGCGTGTTGAAAGAAAAGAAGCGTGGGTCGAGCTCTGGGTAGCCGCGGCCGCAGCTCGGGCATGCGCGAGCGCTCGAAAGCTGCATCTCTTCCCTACCCGCGATTGCCCATGCGGCGCCGTCGCCGGTCCGGAGAGCCGTCTCGAGGAGCCCGAGGAGGTCGGAGCCCTTTGCAGACGCCCGTCCGACCACCAGCTCGACATCGTGCTCGACGTAGCGGTCGAGCTTCATGCCGGGCTCGAGCGTTCGAATCTCGCCGTCGATCCGCGCCTCGCGGAAGCCGTCCTTTTGCGCCTTGTTCAGCAGCTCCCGGTGAATGCCCTTTCGCCCGCGAACGACCGGCGCCAAGAGCGTCACCTTCTTCGCGCCGAACCGTCGACGGACGTCTTTGGCGAGCTGCGAGGCGGGCCGCGGTGCGATCGGCACCTCACAGTCGACGCAGTGGAGGACGCCGATGCGCGCCCAAATGAGCCGCAGGTAGTGGGATACCTCCGTCACCGTCGCAACGGTCGAGTTTGCGCCGGCCCGGGTGAGACGCTGCTCGAGAGAGACGCTCGGCGGGACGCCCACGACTTGGTCGACGGCGGGGCGCGGCAGCTGCGGCATGTACTGGCGCGCGTACGGAGAGAGCGTTTCGAGATAGCGCCGCTGACCCTCGGCGAAAAGCACGTCGAAGGCCAGAGTGCTCTTGCCGCTTCCGCTCGGACCGGTGATGACGACGAGCTGGTCTCGCGGGATGTGTACCGTGATGTCTTTGAGGTTGTGCTCGCGTGCGTGCGTGATCCGGATCTCTCGAAGCCGCGGAGCGTTCGGCGAGGTTTTCGCGGAGCGGCGAGCCTTCCCGCGACCTTTCGACTTGCCAAGCGCCTTCGCGAGGTACGGCGCGGTCTGTGAGCGCTTTCGCCGTGCCACCGCCTCCGGTGTGCCGTGCGCGACGATTCGGCCGCCCTTTTGGCCCGCGCCCGGCCCCAGGTCGATCACGTGGTCCGCACGTGCCGCCACGTGCATGTCGTGCTCGACGACCACGACCGTGTCTCCGCGCTCGACGAGGCCGTGCAGCACGTCCATCAGCGGAGCCACGTCGTTTGCATGGAGGCCGGCAGTCGGCTCGTCGAAAATCAACAGAGACCCGGGAGCGGCCCGCACGAGCGCTTCCGCGAGCTTCAGCCGCTGGGCCTCGCCTCCGGAAAGCGTGTTGAGGGGCTGGCCGAGCCGGAGGTAGCCGAGGCCCACGTCGAGAAGCGGCTGGATCGCCTTGGCGATCGCGGCGTCCTCCCCAAAACGCTCGGCGGCTTGGTGTGCGGTGAGCTCCAAGACGTCCGCCACGTTGAGGCCCATGTACTCGACGTCGAGCACCGGTCCCACGAAGCGCCGACCCTTGCATTCGGGACAGCTGAAGACGACGTCGGCGAGGAACTGCATCTCGACCGTCTCGGCGCCGTCGCCGCGGCAGGCCTCGCACCGGCCCCCCGCCACGTTGAACGAGAAGATCCCGGGCTTGTAGCCTCGCTCCTTGGCGAGCTTGGTCGCGGCGAGGCGCTTTCGGAACACATCCCAAACCTTTAAGTATGTCGCGGCGTTGCCGCGTGAAGTTCGACCCAGCGGAGCCTGGTCGACGCCGACGACCCCGTGAAGGGAGGCAAAGCCCTTCACGCTGTCGTGCTCGAGCGGCGCGCCCTCCGACTTGAGCCCGAGCTTTCTCTGCACGGCAGGCATCAGCGTTTCGAGCACGAGGCTGCTCTTGCCCGAGCCGCTGACGCCGGTGACGCACGTCATCACGCCGCGGGGAAACGAAGCGTCGACGGATCGCAGATTGTGACCCGAGGCGCCCTTCAGCTCGATCCAGCCCATGGGCTCTCTCCGAGGACGGGCGACCGCGCCGTTCGCTTTGAGCGCGGTCGCCGTGGCCGTTCGCGCCTTGCGAAGCGCGGCCGGCGTCCCGTCGAACACGATCTCGCCCCCGTTTTCGCCGGCGCCCGGACCGAGCTCGATCACGCGGTCCGCCCCGAGAATCATCTCCTGGTCATGCTCGACGACGACCGCGACGTTTTCGTCCTTCGACAGCGCCCGAACGACACCGAGCAACCGTTCGACGTCGCGCGGGTGGAGCCCGACCGTCGGCTCGTCGAGCACGAACATCGCACCGTTGAGGGTGGCGCCGAGCGCGCTCGTCAGCGCCACGCGCTGCGTCTCACCTCCCGAGAGGGTGCGGGACGTTCGATCGAGCGAGAGGTAGCCGAGGCCGACGTCGTCCAGGGCGCGAAGCCGTCCGATCGCTTCCCGCCAAAGGAGCGCCGCGCCTGCGTCGAAGGCAAACCGTGCTTCCTGCTGCTCGAGGAACGACAGAGCCTCGGAAGCGGGCCGCGCATAGAGCTCTGGCAGGCTCAACCCATCGATGTGCCATGCCAGCGCCTCGGGCTTCAGCCTGGTTCCAGCGCAGTCGCCGCAGGTTTCATACTTGCGATAGCGGGAAAGAAACACGCGAACGTGCATCTTGTAGGCGCGCGATTCCATCCACTTGAACCAGCTTCGAATTCCCCACCAGCCCTTCGGATAGCCGACGTCGTCGCCCTCGATCAGCCAATCGAGCTCGGCAGGGCTCCATTCACGAAGGGGTTTGTGCAGCGGCATTCGCGCCTTCTTCGCGTGTTTCTTCAGCTCCCGGCGCTCCCAGGTAGTCGCTTTGCCCTGCCAGGCACGGATCGCGCCCTCGTCGGGCGACAGGTCGTAGTCGGGAATGATGCGATCGAGATCGATCTCGATGGTGCGGCCGAAGCCACGACACGTCTCGCAGGCTCCGATGGGGCTGTTGAAGCTGAAGAGGCCCGGGGTTGCGCGTCGAAAGCTACGGTCGCAGCTCGGACAGTGCAGCCCCTCCGAGAAGCCGAGCTCTGCGCCACCGGTGGACCAAACGGTCGCGCGGCCGGCGCCGCGGCGCATCGCCTGCTCGAGCGCCTCCACCAGGCGCGCTTCGTCTCGCGGTCGCGCGACGGTCCGGTCGGCAACCACGTGAAGGTGGGTGCTCCGACCGTTGGTGACGTCGCTCGGGCGGACCTCGTCGAGGTCTTTGACCTCGTCTCCGATTCTCACGCGGCGGTAGCCGTCGCGAAGAAGATTCTCGCGCACCCCGATGAAGTGCTCTTTGTCCGCGACGGCCACTGGATACGTGACCAAGAGCTTCTCGCCGGCGAGCTCGCTCATGACGCTTTGCGCGGCGCGGGTCGGCGCGTCCCGGTGGACGAGCGCCCCGCAGCTCGGGCAGTGAAGCTCCGCGGCATGGGCCCACAGGTGTTTCGCGTAGTCCGCGATCTCCGTCATGGTTCCGACGGTCGAGCGGCTCGTTCGCACCGGCGCCTGACGATCGACCGCGATGCCCACCGGTACGGGATCGAGCTCGTCGACTGGAGGCCTCGACAGCCGCTCCAAGAACTGCCTCGCGTACGCGCTGAAGCTTTCGACGTATCGCCGCTGACCCTCGGCGTACAGGGTGCGAAAAGCCAGAGACGACTTGCCGGCGCCAGAGGGGCCCACGATTGCCAGGTAGGTGCCGGGCTCGATGTCGAGATCGATCGAGCGAAGGTTGTGGGTGCGCGCGCCGCGCAATTTCGTGGGCTGCATGGGCGGGCGCTAGTTCTAGGATCGCCGACCCGGATGTCCAGCCAGCCGGCGATCCGTCACCGTCGCCCCCAGCGCCGCCGCAGGATCCAGGTTGCGCCGAGAACCCCGACGCAGAGAAGGATGAACCAAGGATTCGAGAGCGGTTGCTTCGAGACGAGCCCCGCAGCGCGGCGAGTCGTCGAGGCCAGATCGGACAGCGCAGGCACCTCCTCGACGTCGAGAAATGCCCTGCCCCCGGTCTGCTCCGCGATCGCCTGAAGCTCTTCTGGGACGGCCTCGAGGTCGGCCAGCTCATCGCTGCTCTCCTCGACGACGAACACCTCGCGTGCGATTTCTTCGCCCTCGACGGTTGCGACGACTTCGTATGCCCCCGGGACCGCGGGCGCGAGGAGCGTTTCACGAAGCTGGCCGGCATCGTCCGTCTCGATCACCGCGACGGGCTCCTCTTCGTCCGATGGCACGAAGTGGAGCTCCGTGGTCGCCCCTGCCATGGGCTCGTAGCGCGCGTCGCGCAGCCGGCCCGCCACGACCATCTCGGCGTCCGTCCCGTAGCGCTCGCGGTCGGTCGAGATGCGCGCCGGCTCGAGCAGCGGGTCGCGCGTGAGCCATCGGACCGTTCGATCCCAAAACAGCTCGTATTCGTCCGAGCCGACCGTCACGTCGTCTGCCGCAAACCGCCAGCGCCAGCTCGCGTCGGTCATCAGCGCTGCGGACCGGCCGCGACCTGCCTGCCCGACGACGAGAATTGGGGTGCGGCCGCCACCGGTCCGGGCGCGAGGATGCCGGAGCAGCACCTGGGCCCCTTGCTTCGGCCCGGCCACTCGATTCGCGCCGTGAAGCGCCGGGAGCGATTTCCAGGTTTGACGGGTGAGCGCGGGATCGGGACCGAGCGCCACGATCGGATGTCGGGAGAGCGTCCTACTGACCTCGGCCCGGAACCTCCCTTCGATCACTCCGGGGCTCCCGAGGCGGACCGGCAGCACCTCTTCGATGGGGGTTCCCGCGTAGCGGCCCTCGGCAAACGAACGGTCGCCCCCGATCATCGCGAACGAGCCCCCACGCTGAACGTAGTCGCGAATGCGCGGCAAATACGTCTCCATTTCGTAGGGCGCGTAGTCGAAGTTCTGGAAAATCACGAGGTCGAAGCTGCCGAGATGCTCTCGAAAGAGCTCGTCCGTCGGAAATGGGATGAGCGCGAGCTCGTTCGTGGCCGCCGCGGTGAGGTCCGCCGATGCCCTGAGGATGAAGAACGAGACCAAGTCGACGGAGCCGTCGCGTTTCAGGAAATCGCGCAGGAAGCGAACGTCCCAGCTCGGCCGGCCTGCGACGAGAAGCACCCTCAACCGCTCGCGGCCGACGCGGAGCAGCGCCGCGCGAACGTTGTTCTGCGGGACTTCGTCTGCCTCGAGCGCGGGAATCAGCACGCGGTAGAGCGCCCGCCCGATCCGCCGAGGCGTGACCTCGAAGGTGACGGTCGCGCGGCCGCTCGAATCCAACACCGCCAACACCTCTTGTTCCAGGCGGCTCTCGTGCCAGAGCTGAACGCGCAGCTCACGGTCGCGAAGGTCGCCGACTGCGCGCACGTCGGCGCGAATGAGCGCGGGCACGCCTACGTAAGCCGTCGTGTCGGCGCGGAGCGATACGACCGCCTGATCGTCGAGAGGGTCATCGCCTCCGATGACGACTGCGTGAACTGCCGGCCCGCCGGCGCCGAGACCCATGGCGTCGGCTCGTAAGCTCGAGTCGGCGCCATCGGTGACCAACACGATCGAGCCGACCTCCCTGCCCGTGTCCGCCGCCAACACGTAGTCGAGCGCCTCGCGAATGTCGGTGGTGTCGTCCGCCGGGCGGTAGCCCTCAGCGAGTCCCTCCCACACGGCTCCTCGGGTGCGCGAGCCGAAGAGATACACCAAGGGCACGACCTGCCCGTCGTCCTGCCACCTCTCGATCAGAAATCGGACCGCATCCTCTCTCGTGCCGCTCGTGCCCGACAAGGTCATGCTGCGTGAGTTGTCGACGAGGACCGCAGTGCCGCCGGCTACCTCCTCGAACGTCTCGCGCACCAGCGTGACCTGTAGTGCGAGCAGGTAGACGGCCAGGATTCCCAGTCCCCCGAGCGCGCCCAACGCAAGGCGCCGACGCCGCTCAGACTCGCCGCGAATCGACCGTAGCTCGATCAGCCAGAGGGCCAGAAGCGCAAGGCCTAGAACCCACGCGGTCGTGCTCCCTCCGGGGATGCCGAGCTGCCATTGCCAACCCTCCACGCTCGTCCCTCAGCGACCCGCACCCCGGCGGCGCATGATGAAAGGCGCGTGCACCTGATCGTCTTTGTAGTCGGTGCACAGGGCATAGAGAACGAGGTTCACGCTCAGACGAATCGCGAGCTCGCGTTGCCGCTCGCCGCCCGGCACGACGGCTTGACTCCACGCGCCGAGCTTGTCGCGCTGCAAGGCGCCACCGATGTCGTGCCGCGAATACACGATGGCGATTCGATCGCCGTAGGTGATGCCTTCGAGAAAAGGCGGGCCCTCCACACGCCCCACGGGCCGACTCAACAGGTAGAACGATCGATAGATGGTGTGGTCCGGCGAAATCTCGCGCAGCGGCAGCGCCGGAAACGCGCGAAGCAGCTCGCGCCGAATGGCGCGATCGAACCGGTCACCTCCTGCCGTTGCGTCGTCGATGAGAATGAACCCCCCGCGATGGATGTACTTGCGAAGATTCTCGAGCGCCTCTTCACCTAGCGGCGGAAACTCGTCGTTGCCCCGCCAATAGAGAAACGGGCTGCGAAACATCGAGGTCTTGTCTAGCCGCGTTCGTCCGGGCTCCAAGATCGGCTCCACGCTCGACCGTTTGCGCACCTCCCACGCCAACCGCTCCGTCACGCTGCGCGCTTCGGTCGAGCCGCCGCCGACGTCGAGCGAGACCAGCTCCACACCGGTGGCTTCGCCGAACGCGCTGGCGCGGTGCGCAGGGACCACTGAAAGGCAGGCCAGTACCAAGCAAAGGCGACTCCAACGCACCCCAAAGACGGCCCACATGAAGCAAGGCGTACCAACCGTGTGTGAAAGCGCAAGCGGGTTGACGGAGCGGAGTTTCGCGACGAAGGTTGCGCCGTGCTCCGCACCTGCGCCGCGTACACGTTGCTCGCATTCGCGATCGGCTGCCAGGGCCGGAGCGATGCAACTGAGCCAGCGCCACCGGACCCAGTGTCACCCGACGCGAGCCCGCCTCTGCTGTCTCGAACACGGCCGCTGATGAGCACCGTCTTCCGCATTCAGGTCGACGCTCCACCGGACGACGCGGAGAACGTGGTGCGCGAGGCATTTCGAGAGATCGAGCGGCTCGAGACGGTCCTCTCGGAGTGGCGAGATGGTAGCAACGTGTCCAAGGTGAATCAGCTTGCCGGGAAGAAGCCCGTCAAAGTCGACGACGACACGCTTCGAGTGGTCGACGCCGGCTTCGACGTTTCGGTCTGGTCACGAGGCGCATTCGACCTTTCTTGGGCGGCGCTCTGGGGGCTCTACGACTTCCGGCCGGACTCGATCAAAATCCCGAGCCCCGCGGACGTCAAGCCGCGCCTCGACCTGATCGACTACAGAAACATCCGGATCAGCAAGAAGTACAACACGGTGTTCTTGAAGAAGCGCGGGATGGCGATCGGTACGGGGGGCATCGCCAAGGGATATGCGCTCGATCAGGCGGGCGCGATTCTGCGAGGTGGTGGAGTCGACAACTACATGATCTTCGGGGGCGGCCAGGTACAGGTCCACGGCAAGCGCGACGGTCGCCCCTGGCGGGTCGGCATCCAACACCCACGAGACCCCACGAGCTACTTCGCCGCGCTGGAGTCGACGGGCGCCTCCTTTTCGACCTCGGGCGACTACGAGCACGCCGTATTCGATGGCGCCGGAAAGCGGTGGCATCACATCATCGATACGAAGACGGGGCGTCCCGCCGACAAGTCCGTGTCCGTCACGATCATGACGGCGGAGGGGATCTACGCCGACGCGTTGAGCACGGCCGCTTTCGTCCTCGGCCCCAACAAGGCCCTGAAGATGCTGAGGCGCATCGCCTATCCAGCCGAGGCCGTGATTGTCGGCGCGGATTGCAAGGTGTACATGACGCCCAAGGCGAAGAAGCGCATTCGTTGGAACGTCAACCTCGTCGACGGACGGCTCCCCGGCTGCAAGCCCTAGCTCGCGCGGAGCGCTTCGACGAAACGTCGAGCAAACGCCGGGCGCACCGACCCGAGAACGAGGTCCGCGGTCTCTTCCAACACCTCTGCACGAAGTCGCGCTTCGTTCGACTCCGGGGTAGACCGAAGCGCGATTCGAAGATCGGCGCTGCCGGTCTCCGACGGCTCCGCCCAGGCGCCACCTTCGCGCACGAGCAGCTCTGCGAGCTGGTGCGCGCGCACCCCGTCGTGAGGATCTTCGATCGCCACTAGCCGCGTGCCGATCACGACGAGCACCGGCACGGCCGCAGCGGTGTCTCGCGACTCACCCAAGATGTGAAGAGAACGCTTCAACCGCGCTCCACCGCCAGGCCGTCCGCCTCCCAGTGCAGGAACCCGCCGGCCAGATACCCGACCTGAACGCCGTCTGCCTGCAGCTTTTCGCCCCACTCCTTGGCTTCGTCGCTCCGGCCGTAGAGGACTCGGATGCGTCCGTCGAACGGCTGAAGCTCCTCGGTACGGCTCGCGAGCTCGTTCGCAGGAACGTGAATCGCGGTGGGTATGCGGTAGCGCGCGTAGGACGCGGCATCCCGGATGTCGACCGGCAGCGCTTTGCCCTGCGTGAGCCAGGCGGCGAGCTCCTCTGCGCGGACCTCCGCCGCCGACCTGGGCATCACGGGCTCGAGGAGCCTGAGGAGACCCGCTTCGTCCAGCACGCCGACGTGGTGTTGGACGACCCTGCCCTGCGCGATGACGAGCAGCATCGGGATCGACTGCGCTCGAAACGTTTGCGCGACCATCGGGTTGTGGTCGACGTCGACCTTGACGACCTTGACCTTGCCCGCGAGCTGCTCGGCGACCTTTGCCACGATCGGAGACAGCTGCTTGCACGGCTGACACCAGTCGGCGTGAAGATCGACCAATACGGGAAGCTCGGACCGAAGGACCTCGGCCTCGAACGTTGCGTCTGTGACGGCTTGGACTGCCATGTGCGATACCTCGTTACTTCGATAATTCTGTCACGATCGCAACGCCGGCGCTCGTTCCAAGTCGGTTGGCGCCGGCGGCAATCATCTGATCGGCCGCTGCGGCGTCGCGGATCCCGCCCGAGGCTTTGACGCCGAAATCGGGACCGACGACGCTCCTCAGAAGGCGCACGTCCTCGACCGTTGCGCCGCCCGGCGCAAATCCACTCGAGGTCTTCACGAACCCGGCACCCGCCTCGCGCGACCATTCTGCTCCACGCCGTTTGTCGTCGTCGCCGAGGAGGCAGGTCTCGAGGATCACTTTGACGGTGGCGCCTTCGGCGGCTCCGACGACCGCCCTGAGATCGGCGACGAACGCCTCCCGCAGCCCGTCTTTCAGGGCCCCGATCGAGCAGACCACGTCGATTTCCGATGCTCCATCCGCGATCGCCTGCGCGGCTTCGGTGGACTTGGCGGCCGTGCTGGAGGCGCCGAGGGGAAAACCGACGGTGGCCGCCACGGGCAGCTGGCAGTCCCGCAGCAGTGCGGTACATAGCGCCACGTGGGCCGAATTGACGCAGACAGCGGCGAAGCCGTGCCGTGCCGCTTCCTGGCACAAACGCTCGAAATCCGCGCGGATCGCGTCGGGCTTCAAGAGCGTGTGGTCGATCAGCCGGGCAAGGTCGGTCCGCATGAGGCGCAAGGTCCTAGCAACAACGGGTGGACTTCACCAATTGCGAGAGTCTGCGCGCCCTGGGGGCACGAGCACTGATGGACGTTACCTGCGACCGCTGCGGCACCATATACGAGTTCGACGAGACCCTTCTTTCCGCAAGAGGCACTCCGGTAAAGTGCACGAACTGCGGCCATACCTTCAAGGTCTATCCGCGCGACGCCGAGGGTGCGGACCGCACGACCAGCTCCTGGCGGCTCCGCACGCGCGATGGGTCCGTGGACACGATCGACTCGATGGGGGAGCTTCAGCGCCGGATCACCAGCGGCGCGCTGACGCCCGAGGACGAAATCGCTCGCGGCGGCGAGGGCTGGAAGAGGCTCGGGGCGATTCGCGACCTCGAGCGGCTATTCGAGGCCGCGGGCACGAGGGTGCCGGGCGCGCCCAGTCCCTCCCCCATTCCGCCCGTCGCGCCGCGCAGCGCGGAGTCGAGCCTGCCGCCCGCCAAGCGGCCGCGGCAGCCGACGCTCCTCGGCGTGAGCCCCGTCTCGCGCATGCAGGCCATCGAAGGGCCTGGGGCGGCACCGGAGGCCCCCGCAGAGCCGGAGGCCGCGGGCGTCGAGCCGCTACCCGCGCCCGAGACTCTCATCGAGGGAGCGCCGGAGGCTGACGAATCCTCCGCGCCGGAACCGGAAGGCGGCTCCGTCGCAGAACCCGCCGAAGAGCCGGAGTCCGCGCCGGAGCCCGAGGGCCTTGATGCGTCGTATCGGTCACCGTACACGCGGGACTCTCTACCGGACACATCCTTGCTGGAGGCCGAGGACGCCGAGTTCGAGGAAGCTCCGCGCGCGCCGGGCGCGGTGCGAACGAGCACTCCGCCACCGGCCTACTACGATGACGACAACGACATTCCCGAGCTCCCGGCGCGGGGCACCTCCCCGCTCCGCTGGCTGCTTCTCATCGTGGTCTTCGGAGGGCTCGCGCTGGTCGCGACACAGTGGGAGCGCGTGGCGCGCCTCGCGGGGATCGGGAGCGATCCCACGCTGATCGCCGCCGGCCTCGCCGAGGGCGATGCCGCGCTCGCAGAAGGTCATGGCGCCGCCTACGTGGCCGCGATCGACGCCTATACCCGCGCCGTCGAAGCGGGGGGAGACGCCGAGGTCGAGGTGATGACGAAGCTCTCGCAGGCGTACGCACTCGCCGCGCAAGCGAAGCGCGACGCGGGTGAGTCGGGGGACGCGATCGAAGGCCTGACGCAAAGCGCCGCCGCCGCCGCAATGACCGCGACGATGCTCGACGCGCGAAGCCTCGAAGCCAAGCTCGCGCTGGTCGACGCACGCCGGCTCCAGGGGCAGCTGGAAGAAGCTCGAAATCTCATCGGGGAGGTGCGCGATCTGTCGTTCAGCCGCACCGCGGAGTTCTACCGGGTCGAGGCGAGAATGCTGCAGGCAGAGTCCGAGGGCCGTCTCGAGAGCGGATTGCGGAGCGCGCGTCAGGCGGCGGAGCTAGCGCCGGACGGCGTGCGGTATCTGTTGCTTCGGGCTCGCGCGGAGGTGGCCGCTGGCAACGAAGCGCAAGCCCGCGAATCGCTCGCCGTGGTTCTCACCGATCACCCGGAGCATCCAGTTGCGTCGGCGCTGCTTGCCGAGCTCGATGAGTCGGCAGCATCGGAGGCCCCCGCCGTCGCAGAGCCGGCCGCCGATGCAGGAGTCGGCGCCGAGCCCGAGGCCGCACCGGAATCCGAGCGCGTCGAGGAGGAGGCCGCAGACGTCGATCCCGAGCCCGCGCCCGAAAAGAAGGAGCCCGCTCCCCGGTCGAAGCCCGAGTCGGCGGGTGCGAAGGGCACGCCGGCGCCTCCGAAGCGCGCGGCGGCCCCGAAACGCGCCGCGGCCCCGACCGCTCGCACGGACAGGGCGAAGACGGCCGAGAAGCGGCCGGACTTCGACGAGTACGATCGGCTTGCAGCGGCTGCCGGGTCCGATGCCTTCATCGACGGCCGGCCGCCGGTGCTCGACTACGAGGCGAACATGAAGAAGGGGCGTGAGGAGCTGGCCGCTCGGAACTACACGCGCGCCCGGGCGTACTTCGACAGCGCGCTCGAGGTGCATCCGGGCTCGGCGGACGCGATGGACGCGCTCGGTGACGTGGCGACGGCGGTCAGCGACTACGGCTCGGCGCTTCGATACTATCGCGTCGCAGCGCAGCGCGGCCATCCGGAGGGCTACTTCAATCTCGGCAGGACCTATGAGCGGTTGGGCCGAAATGAAGAGGCCGTCTCCGCGTACTACACTTACGTGACGCGGCGTCCGACCGGCAAACACGTCGACGACGCCAGACGGGCCATTCGAACCTTGGAACCGCGCGCAAAGCTGCCAGCGTCTCCCGACTCGGAGAACGACTCCACGGACGCGGAGCCGCGCACACCCTCGGCCGAGCCGCCCGCGGACGACCCGCCCGCGAAGAACACGGAACCAGCATCCCCATGAAGCAAACCACGCTCCTCATCCTCGCGATCGTAACCTTTGGGTCGATCGCATCTTGCCAGCAGGAGGACCAAGCGCCGGACAGTCCCGTCGTCCTCGAGCTGCGCCTCCTTCAGCCCTTTCCGGACGGAGCGGAGCAGAGTCCCTTCGCGCCCCCACAGCCCACGCTCCACGACATCCTGACGCGAATCTGGGAGGCGGACCGCAACGAGAACGTCAAAGGGCTCTTTCTTCGCATCGGGGCGATGCAGAGCGCGTGGGGGAGCATCGGTGACTTGATCGAGGCGCTCGACGACTTCCGGTCCGAGACCCGCCCCGTCCACTGCCATTTCGAAACGGCGGACAACGTCGGCTATTTGCTTCTCGCCTCGACCTGCGACCGGATCACGATGTCGCCCGCCGGTATGTTGAATCTCATCGGGCCCGCAGCCGTGATGATCTACGCCCGGTCGTTCCTCGAGAAGCTCGGCATCGAAGCCGAGATCATTCACATGGGACGCTACAAGGGCGCGGGGGACACCTTCATTCGCGACGACATGCCCGAAGAGGCCAAGGAGTCGATGGACGCGATTCTCGACGACCTCTACCGCGCGCTCGTCGACGCGACCTCGTCGCGAGCGGCGGGAGACGCGGCGAAGGCCAGGGCGCTCATCGACGGGGGGCCCTACACCTCCGCGGCTGCGCTCGAGGCCGGGCTGATCGACGCGGTGGGCTTCCTTCGAGGCTCCCGCGAGGAGATCAAGTCGGCTGCCGAGGTCGATACGGTGCGCCGCACGCGCCTGCTTCCAAAGCAAGAGCAGCTGACGCTCGGGCAGTTTCTCGACCTCTTGAGCGGCGAGACGGACAAACCCGAGGCCACGGTGGAACGCATCGCGCTCGTGTTCGTGACCGGCAACATCGTCGATGGGGAAAGCGCCACCACGGGCGAGGCGGTCTCCGGGCCGTTCGTGAGAGCGATGGAACGGCTCGAGGGGGACGACGACGTCAAGGCCGTCGTGCTCCGCATCAACTCCCCCGGTGGCTCCGCGCTCGCGAGCGACCGGATGTGGGAGGCTGCGCGCCAGCTCGCGGAGGTCAAGCCGCTGATCGCGAGCATCGGGGACATGGCGGCGAGCGGCGGCTACTACATCGCGTCGGCTGCGCGCGAAATCCTCGCGCACCCCAATAGCCTCGTGGGCTCGATCGGAGTCGTTGGCGGCAAGCTCAACGTGGCGGACCTGACCGAGGAGCTCGGTGTGACCACCTACGTCCTGCAACGCGGCGCGCGCGCCGCCTGGTCGACGCCGGTGCGCGGGCTGAACCCATCGGAGCGGCAAGCGTTCGAGTCGCTCCTCCGCGCCACCTACGACCGGTTCATCGATCGCGTGTCGGCGGGACGCGAGATGGAACGCGAGTCGGTTCTCGCCGCGGCCGAGGGCCGCGTGATGACCGCCCGGGTTGGAAAAGAGCTCGGACTGATCGACGAGCTCGGCGGGCTGAGCGAGGCGCTCGAACGGGCGCGGAGCGAGGCGGGCCTCGGACCCGATTCCGCGGTAGAGCTCTGGCCGCCGACGCGCGGCATGATCGATGCGATCAACGAGCTCCTGAGCGGGAACGGTGAGGACGACGCTCGAACGCTCGAGAGGCTTTGGCTGCGCCGGCACCCTCTCGCCGCTTCGCTGCCGCTCGAGCTGTGGGTCGCCACGCTGCGGACGCTTGCGCGCGAAGGGGTGGTGCTGGTGCCCCCCTATCTATTCGCCCTCCGTTAGGGAGGCGGCGCCGTGATCGACGAGCAATAGGTCCAGCCGTCTTGGCCTGGAAAGCAGCCGGTATTTTCGTCGGCGTTGTCGGTCGTGCACGGGATGCCGAGACACCCGTCGCAGAAGTCGACCGGCCAGCTGAACGGCGGAGACTGTTGGCTGAACCCGCCCGACGTCTCGCCGTTTGCACGCGCGTCGATGACGATCGAGTCGAACCCGGTGTCCGCGCGAAGCGCACTGAGCGCAGCGTTGTAAGAAGAGGGGATCACGGGTACGAGGGCCGCGCCCGCGGAGACGTCGCCGATCGCTTCGATCGGAGGAATCACGAGCGACGTCGTGACCTGATAGGGATTCGGCAGATCGCCAGCCAGCTGGGGTATGCTTCCGTCAGGCAGCTTGATGGTGACGTCGAAGCTCCGGATCTGGATGTTCCCTGCCGAGGCTTGGAACTCCAGCGCGTTGTCGAAGATGTAGCTCTCGATCTTCGGCGTGATGTTGTAGTCCCGCAGGATCGTCAGATCGTACAGGCCTCGAGCAAGCACGGCGTCTTGGTCAGCGCTGAACGAGCAGTCGCTCTGGTCCGGCAAGAGATTCGCGGTCACCTGGATGGTGAGATCGGGAAACCGGTTGCACCCGACGACGGCGACAGCCAGCAACATGGCGACGAGGATGATTCGACTCATAAGTCCCCTCCCAAAGGGTATCCCCATGGTATCGACCGCCAATGTAAGCCGCCAAATTTCCGGGGCTCAGGTGGAGCCCAGCGCGGACCGGACCTCGTCGAGGCCGAGCAGCTCGATCTCGGTTTGTCCGGGAAGACGCGGAATTACGAAGTGAATCTTGTCGCCACGCCGCTTCTTGTCCGAGCCGATGAAGTCCATGGCACGGCTGTTCAGTCTGTGGTCTAGATCGGTGGGTAGCCCGAGCCGGTCGAGCAGCGCGGTGAGCCGCTCGGTTTCTTCCCGGCGGCCCCGTCCGAGGCGGGCCGCCACGCGCATCGCGGCGATCAGGCCGAGGGCGACCCCCTCCCCGTGCCGGATGCCCTCGTAGTTGCTGGCCGCCTCCAGGCCGTGTCCGACCGTGTGCCCGAGGTTCAGGAGCATTCGGCGTCCGGACTCGCGCTCGTCCTCGTGCACGATTCGGGACTTGAGGAGCACGGACATGCGGACCGCGCGGATGGTGGCGTCGGGGTCTCCGGCCGTCAGCGCCTCCGCGTCGCGCTCCAGCATCGCGACCGACGCCTCGGAGTCGAGCCAGGCGCTTTTCACGACCTCCGCGAGGCCGGCAATCCGTTCTTCGCTGGGCAGCGTAGAAAGCGTGTCGACGTCGCAGAGAACGAACTTCGGCTGGTAGAAGGTTCCCACGAGATTCTTGCCGCGCGCGCGATTGAAGCCGGTCTTGCCGCCAACCGAGCTGTCGACCATCGACAGAAGCGTCGTTGGAACCTGCCCAAGCGCCACGCCGCGCAGAAGGGTCGACGCGGCGAAAGCCGCCAGGTCGCCGATCACGCCGCCCCCCAGGGCAACTACGATGGCGCGCCGATCGACTTCGGCCTCGAGGGCACGGTCCCAAATCTGCTCGACGCTCCCGATCGTCTTGTGCGCCTCATCGCCGGCGAGCTTCACTTCGATTGGAGGTTTGCCTGCCAAAGTTAGGTCGTGAACGGCATCTTTCGGCCAAGGCCGGTCTTCCCCACCATCAAACACCAAGATGGCGTCCCCGTCTGCATGCTCGGCGGCGTGCGTCCCGACCCGGTGGCGCACCCCGCGCCCGACCTCGACGCGATAGGTTCGGCGTCCGAGCGGCACGACGATGGGATGGATATCGCGGACCGCTGCGATCTCGTCGGCGACCTCCTCGGGGCGTGAAGACCCGGTGTCGACAACCGCGTGCGCCTCCCCATACGCCTCAGCGCGAGCCTCCGAGATGCGCTCCAGGTCGGCGCGGGGGTCGTCGCCCAGCAGCGGCCGCCCTCGCCCGCGGCCGACCCGCTTCGCCAATACCTCGGGATCGGCGGTCAGCGTGATCAGGATGCCTTCGCGAAGAAGGGCTTGTCGCGTGTCGTCATCGACGACGGCCCCGCCCCCAAGCGACACGATGCCGGCGTCTCCTGGCAGCTTCGCCAGGGCTTCCTTCTCCAGCGCTCGAAACGCGCGCTCGCCGCGCTCGGCGAAGATCGTCGGAACCGACTGACCCGCGAGCCGCTCCACCTCGGCGTCCAAATCGACCGCACGCGTGCCGAGCCGTCGCGCCAAGACACGCGCCACGGTCGATTTCCCGGCCCCCATCGGCCCTGAAAGATATACGCGCACCCAAGGATCATACTGCACCGGTCGCACGAGTCACGAACTCACGCCCAGCATACGGGGCACGGAAAAAACCCGACGCGGGCCTGCGCGGATCGGAGCGGCCTGCAAAGGTGGCCCGTAAGATTGGAGATGTAGGCCACGCACGCCGCTCCTCGGGCTGCGCGCCAATCGCCGGTGGTAACTGTGTTGGGCGATTGTCACTTGGCACGTCCGCTCCGACCCACGTCGCGTTTTTTCCGAGCCCCTAGGCAGACGTCTTGCCGCTCCACAGCAATCAGTGGGCAGTTGGCGTCTCGGGCCCCGGGCCCCGAGTCGAGGGCCGCGGGCCTGATCTCGCTTCGGTCCGGCCCGAGGCCCTGGGCCCGAGGCCCGAGGCCCGAGGCCCGAGAGGAACACAGACACGCAGGGGCGCGCATGCGCCGCCAAGCCGAAGGCGCGGAGGGAGGATTACGGGTGGGGGTAGGCGATAGTGTGGGGGTGGTGGGGCGGGACCAATTGACCGCCGGAGGCGTCCGGGTGGGTCGGATATAACTAAACCGAACCAGGCTCCCAAGCTCAGCGGCCACCCCCAAGACACGCACGTCAAGAAGGGGACATGCTCCCCCTCTCGGAAGGCTGTCATTTCAAGGTGTTGCAACCCACACCGCGAAAACCTGGATTCCGTACGCAGCGGTAGGACGTATGCGGAGGAGAATCGGTCGGGATGCCCAGCACAGCGAGTGGGGGCGAGCGTAGCGAGCGGGCACCCACTCGCGAGCACGGGCGTCGCGACCGATTCTCCGGCCTTGCGGGCCGCAATTGCAGGCGCTCCCGCTCCGCGCAGGCCCGCGTCGTGTTTTTTCCGTGCCCCGTATGCGCGGCAGCGCTGCCTCGAATTCGGGTTTTCGCGGTGTGGGTCGTAAGCTGCCGGAAACAGGGGGTTTGGGAGGGGGGAGAATGTCCCCTAGCAGTCTACGGCTAGGTAGATCACGTCGTCGCCTACTTCGACGTCGTGGTTGGGGAGGACGGCGTAGCAGGGGCGGCTGACGCGGATCTCGGTGACGCGATCGCGGCCGACCAGAGTGCCGGGCTCGAGCCGCTCGAAGCCCTTCCACGGAGAGCCGAAGTGGAACTCCTCGCTCGGCTTCGCGATTGTCTCGACGACGTGCACGGTTTGAACTGCGGCTGCATCGGCGCGGCTGCAGTCCTCGATGGCGCCGGTTGCGCAGAGGAAGCTCATCGCGATGTCGTGCGCCTTTTCTACGATCAGAGGGTCGCCGTGCGCGCCGCACTCGACCGAGAGGGCCGGGATGCCCGCGAGCTTCAGAAAACCGATGATCACCTTGTCGGCAAGGCCGTACCACGACTGCACGAGGTAGGAAATGCCGATCCGCTTCGCGACGTCGTCGATGTTTGCCTCGCCGTTGCTGACGCCAAACGGCGGTGTTGCGGTCTTGGCCGAGTGAATGTCGAGAAAGATGTCGAGGTCTCCGAGCACCTTTCGGAGCTCGAGCACGCGATGGTGCTCGTACCCCCACGCCTCGAGCCGAAGCGTCTCGGTGAACCCGAAATCCCAGAGTCGGTTCAAGTCGTCACCTTCGGCCGTGTGACGCCTGCCGAGCGAGGTCGCCCTGGGGTTCGCGTGCACGAGAAAAATCGTCCCCGCCGCCGGGGCGAGCGTGCGGCTTTCGAGCTCCCCCGCGATTCGCTGAATCGCGAGCGCCCCGCAGGGCTCGTCTCCATGCATCGAGCCGCAGACGCCGACGTAGGGACGGGGCCACTCCGCCGATGCGGACACCCGCAGCACACCTGGTTTCACTTCTTCGATGAACACGGCTATCTCTTCGTTTCGCGGTCCAACACCTGTCTGGTCTGGTCGAACCAATCGTCCGCCTCGGTGGGGCTCTTGCCGACCGCCGTGATGCCGAGCTTGCCGAACTCGCTCAGGGCACCGGTGAAGTGGAAGAGCACGCCCGATTCGGACCACGCCTGGTAGTGCAAACCGTGAACGGCCGCAATGTCGAGCAGGTCCTCGACGAGGAGGCCTCGATAGCCCTCGGAATGCATCGAGTCGGTCGCCACGTAGAACTGGGGCTCGCCGCGCGGCGTGAGGTAGAGCCCGGTGCCTGGGTCGTAGCGGCCGTCGGTCATCATCCTGAGAAGCATCATTGGATGGGTCGTGCCGCCGAGACGCAGATTCGTTTCGATGGCGGACTGCTGCCACGAGCCGTCTTTGCCCCGAAGGCACAGAAAGTCGACTGCGAGCCTGCCGACTGCCCCCTTCGACTGGAGGAATTCCCCGACGCGCAGCGCGTCTTGCTGAATCGCCATGCGGTAGGCAGCGTCGGCGGGAAACCGGCAGCCAGCGTAAATCTGGCCGTCGACGCCCTCGACGAGCTGATCGTGGGTGGAGATCGCATCGAGGCTTCCCGTTGGTGAGATTCGAAGCTGACAGCTCGGTGCTCGCTTGTCCGGGTCCTCGACGAACGCCTCGACGATGCCGCCCTCTCGCTCGAGCTTCTCGAGAAACGTGGCCCATGTCTGCCGAGAGTCGACGAAGCGCATCCCGGGCAGCGCATCCGCGATCGCCTGGTGCCGCCCCTCGCGGCTCGTCCCGTTTCTCGGCGCGGCCTCGGCGAGCGCTTTCAGGTCCAAAATGGCGTTGCCGTGTCCGCTGAAGCCGGTGTTGTGCTTGACGACGACTCGCTCGAGGTCGTCGCACTCCGCCCAGAGCCCATCGACCGCCGTCACGAGGTCGGCTTCGCTCTGCAGATCCTCGACCCCGGGAAGCAGCGCGACACCCGCTTTTCGAAACGCCCACCTGGAGCCGCTCTTCGTCCCGAGCCAGACCAAGTCTGGGTCCACGCCGTAGAGCGGAATCCCGAGCGCCACCGCGAGCTCGCGCTCGAGCTCGGAGACGACGAAACAGGTCATCAATCCGCACTCGGGACGAATCAAATTCCGGATTCGTTCGATGACTCGCGGGCGCCGCAAGATCTTTTCGGAAAGCGGCACGAGGGAGCTGTCATAGAGAGGAAGGACCGTGAGCCTCCGGCGCATGTGCTCCGTCGGAATACCGCTCACGAGCGACAGCATGTAGTCCACGGCCGCAGGATGAATCGGCGCGGAGGTCACGTAGACCACCCGGGCGCGCGGATGCCGAAGCAAGTTCAGCGCGAAGAGCATGCGCTCCTCGTAGTGGATCACCCCGTCGATCGAGACGGTGTCGATGCCGTCGAACGACAGCGAAGGAATGACGACGATGTGCCGCGGCTCGGAGCTTTCTCCGTCGGCGAGCTCCCAGCGCGGTCCGAGGTGGGACTGAAGCTCCCGAAATGCTTTCATTTCGTCGGCGTCGCCACCCATCGATTCCGTATAGCATGCCAGGGGCGGATTTACTTGCGGGGCGGCGCCGCGGAGTGCACAAGACCTAGGTGGCCGTCGTCATCGAATTGCTGATTCCCCTCGCCGTCGTGGGGCTCATCGGGTGGGGCCTTTGGCTCTGGTACAGGCTCCGGCTCGCGCGCGCGGAGGAGGCGGAGCGCATGCACGAAGAGCTCAACGAGCTTCGGGCCTACCGCCGCGACACCGAAGCGAGGCTCCAGGCGCTCGAGACGATCGCGACCCTCGGAGAAGGGCGCATTCGCGTCGACTACAAAGACGTCGAAGAGCCGGACGACGAAGCGCGAAAGCGAAAAGACTGAGCCCCGCCGAGGCTCGAGCCATCATTCCTCATCGACCTGGATCGATTGGGTGGGACACATCATGCATGCGTCGCGGATCTTGTCCTCGAGATCGGGCGGGATTTCGTAGGTCTGAATCCGGAGGCTTCCATCTTCGGCAAACGAGAAGACCTCAGGCGCCTCTTCGCAACAGACGCCGTAGTGATTGCACGTTGCAGGGTTGTACATGATCTTCATCTGCCGACTCCCTAGCCCGTGTGCGCCCGTATCATCCCTTGCTCAGCAGCTCGCGTTCTTCGTGCTCCATGTCGTCGCGAATCGCGCGGGCTAGCTCGCGAACGCCGGTGGCGAGCTTCTGTCCGACCGCCGTTTCGTCCAAATCCCGAATGACCCGGTC
>JAHELW010000013.1 GCA_024643985.1 Myxococcales bacterium
CCGGAGCGCAGCGAAGGCGCGGAGGGAGGATTACGGGTGGGGGTGGGTGGGTTGGATTTAACTAAGCCAAACCAGGCTTCCAAATCAGCAACCACCCCCCACCTCATTCGGGTTTTCGCGGTGTGGGTCGTAAGTGGTTGGAATCAGGGCGTTTGGGAGGGGGGAGACTGTCCCCTAGACATCGACGGTGGTTTTGGCGGCGCTCATTGCCGTGACGCCGCCGGAGACGATGAACGCCATGAACTCCGCGCCCTCGGCGTCGAGGGGTTTGACGCGCTCTTTCGGGACCACGATCAGGTTGCCCGCGAAGTTGTACGACTCGGGGAGGTAGACCGAGACGTGGTCCGCCAGCTGGGGGTCGTCGAAGTGCTCCGCCGTGAGGAACCCCAAGACCTTGAGGCCATGCGAGTTGATTTCGACCGCAACCGGCTTGTCGAACTTGCGCTGGCTGCCGACGAACGCGCCGAAGAGATCCCGAAGCGCGTTGTAGAGAATGCGAATGAACGGGACCCGTTCGATACCCGCTTCGAGCCAGGACAAGAGCTTGGTTCCGACGACGTTACCCGTCAGGTAGCCGATCACGGTAATCCCAATGGCGGCGATCACGATGCCCAGGCCCGGGATCTGCACGTTGAGCATCTGATCGAGCCGCGTGACGGTGAACCACACGACCCAGATGGTGATGGCGACTGGAGCAAGGACCAGCAGGCCCTGCGCGAAGCTTCTCGTGAGCGTTCTCATGATGGTCCTCCTACCACCTGCTTGCGCCGAGCGCATTTGAAGGCACAACGCGCGCGGTGCCCACCCTCTTCCCCAGATCGCGACGTTTGACGCCTGGGATTCGTCACATGCTTCTCGGGACGCTGTTCTTCAGCGCGATGAGCGTGTTCGCGAAGCTCGCGGGCGAGCGCCTGCCGACGATGGAGCTGGTTCTCGCGCGTGTCGTGGTCACGCTGGTGATGAGCTGGTGGGCGCTCAGAAGCCTGGGCATCGACCCCTGGGGCAACGACAAGAGACTCCTGCTGATGCGCGGGTTCGCCGGCTTCATGGGTTTGAGCTGCTATTTCTACGCGATCAATCACCTGCCACTCGCCGACGCCACGGTGATCCAGTTCTGTAACCCGATGCTCGCCGCGCTGATCGCCGTATTTGCGCTCGGTGAGTCCCTTCGAGGGGCCGACATCCTCGCGACCGTGTTGAGCATGGTTGGCGTCGTTCTCGTCGCGCAGCCGACCTTTCTCTTCACGTCGGGCGCGCCCTTGGATCCGGTTGCGGTCGTCATCGGCGTATTGGGCGCGATCTTCTCGGCGGTGGCGTACGTCGTGATTCGTCGGCTTGGCGCCACCGAGCATCACATGGTGGTCGTTTTTTACTTCCCGCTCGTATGCGGTCCCGCGTCGCTTCCTCTTCTCGCGGTCGAGGGGGTCGTCCTTCCGCAGGGCATCGAGTGGCTCTTTCTGCTCGGCATCGGTGTCGCCGCCCAACTCGGCCAAATCGAGATCACCAAGGGCTTCAAGCTCGAAACCGCAGGACGCGCGTCGGCCGTGACCTACCTTCAGATCGTGCTGGCGTACACCTGGGGCATCCTGTTGTTCGGCGAATACCCCAACACCGTCAGCATCGTCGGCGCGATCCTCGTCGTCCTCGGCGTCTTCAGCGTAACCCGCCGGGCTCCGCCCTAGAGCAGCGCGTCGAAGAGCCCCGGCTCCACGCCCAGTGCCTCCACGTCGTCCGCGCCCTCCACGTTCGTGATGAACGTCATCAAGCGTCCCCAGCCTTCGTGCTGCGTTGCCACCTTCGCCCCGGTCTCGAGCTCGACCCAGCCTTCCCAGGTCACCTCGATTCCGCCAACCGGAATGATTTGAACCCACATGCGCCACGCGGCGGGAAGCCCGTCCGGGCCGGGGATCCAGAGATATGCGTCGCCCGGCGTCACGCCGCCGGAGGTGTAGCTCACGAGCAGCGCCTCGCGTCCGTCATCGAGCTCGACGAGCGACCGCTCGACGCCCAGGTCGAAGAACTTCACCACGGGGTTCAGCCAGAACGCGTCGTTGATCCAGTAGGCGTACGCCGTGCGGAGCGCTTCCCTCGCGTCCTCCTCGTTCTGCTCCACGCCTTCGCGCCAAACGCGTCCCGTTTGGTCGGCCGTGCGAAAGAGGGCGCGGGACTCGCCCCACCGCAGCTCCACCAGGCCTCGCTGTCGATCCCACACGTAGTGGTGCCGCTCGAAGAACGACCACCGAACCGCACCGGTGCGGTCCCAGGCGTCCTTGTCGACGGCAGCTTCCATGGAGCGGGCGAGCTCGTCGGCCTCGGGACCCGGTCGACCTTCGGGCCTAGGCTCGTTCATCGTGTAGACGAAGACGACGACCGCGAGCACGCCGACGACCAGGATCGCAGCGAGTATCTGAAAGGCGCGCATCATGCCGAGCCCCGCGAGCCTACACTGTGCAGCGGGGCCGCAAAAGCGCTATGAGACCTTGCATGGCCCACTCGCACGGCAATCACGGGGGCTCCAACGGCGCCCCGAAAATCGACACGCGTGAGCGTGGGGCCCCGCAAAACGGGGAGCCCCAGCTCATGGATCGGCGGCTCTTCATGCAGCTCCTCGTGTTTCAGGTGCCGACGGGAGCCTCGATTGCCGCGAACCAGCAGGCGCTGATCTCCGCCCTCAAGGAGGCCGACATTCCATCGGTCGTCTACGCGGATGCCAACGACCCTCGTGGCGTTGCGCTTCTGACGTTCAGCGAAGACCCGGCTCTCTTCGTCGAATCCGTGCGCCCCCTCTTCGAACGAGAGCCGATGCGGGACTGGACCTTGCGTCCCGACCTCACGATGATCGGCCGCACGTACAGCAGCGGCTACGAGAAAGACTTGGAGTTCTGGCTTCTCGACCGTCCTCGCCAGACGGTCCTGAACGAGAGCTGGAACTGGGCCGTCTGGTACCCGCTGCGCCGCACCGGGGCTTTCGAGCAGCTGGAACCGAGAGAAAAGGGCGGCATCCTTCGCGAGCACGCGACGATCGGCCGCGCGTACGGCGACCAGGACCTCGCACACGACGTACGTTTGGCATGTCACGGCCTCGACATGAACGACAACGAGTTCCTCATCGGACTGATCGGCGCGAAGCTTCATCCGTTGTCGCACGTGGTTCAGTCGATGCGCGGAACGGTGCAGACGTCGCAGTACATTCAGCAGATGGGGCCGTTCTTCGTCGGTCGGGCGATCGGTCGACATCCCGGTCCACAGAAGTGAGCACAGATGCCCGGTAGCACCTTCGGCCAAGCCTTTCGCGTGACTACGGCCGGCGAAAGCCACGGCCCAGCCAACGTCGTCATCATCGACGGGTGTCCGCCTGGCCTTCCGCTTTCCGAAGACGACATCATCCCGGACCTCGAGCGCCGCCGGCCCGGACAGAGCAAGATCGTCACCCAGCGCAAGGAGCCCGATACGCCGGAGATCCTATCCGGCGTGTTCGAAGGACAAACCACGGGCACGCCGATCGCGATTTTGGTTCGCAATCAGGACCAGCGTGCTCGCGACTACGCGAACATCAAGGACCTCTACCGCCCCGGCCACGCCGACTACACGTTCGACGCGAAGTTCGGCCGTCGCGACTACCGCGGGGGCGGCCGAAGCAGCGCGCGGGAGACCGTTGCCCGGGTTGCGGCCGGGGCGGTGGCGAAGAAGCTCCTCTCGGAAGCCTTTGGCGGCGAGATCCTCGGATACGTGACGCAGGTTGGTGACATCGAGGCGAACGTGCCTGCGAACGTCACACTCGAGCAGGTCGAAACGCTCCCTGACGGCTCACCGAACGTGGTCCGATGCCCGGATCCGGCTGCAGGCGCGCAGATGGTGAAGCTCATCGAGAGCGTGCGTAAAGATCAGGACTCGGTCGGCGGCATCGCGGAGATCGTGGCGCGACACGTTCCTGCCGGCCTCGGTGAGCCCGTCTTCGACAAGCTCAAAGCGGACCTCGGCAAGGCGCTCTTCAGCCTGCCCGCGGTCCTCGGCGTCGAATACGGGGCCGGCTTCGGCGTCGCGACTTCACGCGGCAGCGAAAACAACGACGCGTTCGAGGTCGACGCCGAGGGCGACGTGCGGACGCGAACCAATCGCCACGGTGGAATGCTGGGCGGCATTTCGAGTGGCATGCCCATCGTGCTGCGTGCGGCAATCAAGCCGACCAGCAGTCTGCCGAGAGCCCAAGACACGGTGACGTCGGGTGGCGATGCCACCACCATTCGCACCACCGGCCGCCACGACCCTTGCCTGCTACCCCGATTCATTCCCATGGGCGAGGCCATGGTTGCGATGGTGCTCGCGGACCACTGGCTCCGCTGGCGCGCGATTCGCGACTAGCGCGCGAAGTTCCAAGCGATGATTGCGATGGCAGCCGTGACGAGCACTGCGATCCAAAGGAGGCTTCCGCTCTTGCTCTCCTTGGCTTCGGAGCCGACCGCACGCCGGAACCCGCTCACCATGTTGCCCATGACGCCGTGCGTCTGTGTGTGGCCGACGGTGCTTCGTGACGGGCCACCCTTCTTTCCCCGCTTCTTCTTGCTCGCGCTCTTCTTCTGATACTGCCTAGCCATCGGCCTCATCCTATCCGGGATTCACGTTGGCGTGAACGATTTTGATCGGGGGTGTGAGGGTGTAGTGCGGTATGGGCTGCCGGTCTCTGCGGCAGCGCTCGTGTGATTGCTCACAGGTCAGCAACAGCCGTGGTTGCTCGTCCGGCTTTCGATGCGCGAGCCAGGTCTGCTTTGCCCGCGCGGCGTCGGCGTGACCGAGCCCCTCGAGCGCCAGTGCCCGGCTGCGCAGCAGGCCTTCGTCCAGGGGCGCGAGCCGCAGCCCGGCGTTCGCGGCCCGAAGCGCGTTTTCGTCGTCGGAGGCGCTGCCGTGCGCACGAGCGAGGTCGCGCCACGCTCGAGGGTCAGCGGGTGACGCCTCCGCGACTCGACCGTACGCCTCGACGGCCGCGGGCCACCGCCACACGCGCGCATATGCGTCCCCCCGAAGGCGATCGAGCACCGGATTCGGACCGATGAGGGCCTCGGCGCGGGCGGCGAGCGCCACCGCCTGGTCGGGCCGTCCCTGGGTTGCCGCGAGCCGCGCTCGCAGAACGAAAACCCTCGCCTGAAGGTCGGCGGACCCGATCGTGCGCGCGAGCTCGTGAGCGCGCTCGATGCTCGGCTTCGCCAAATCAACGTGCTCTTGCTTGCCGTGAAGGAGGGCAAGGCTTTGGCTCAGCAGCCGTTCGACCGCCGGCCGCGTGGCGCCCCCTTTGGACACTCGCTTCGCCGCGCCCCTCCCGAGCCAGACCGTCGCGCTGCCCACCGTCGTGACCGGCTGATCGAGGCACGGGTCGAGCGCGATCTTGCCGCGCCTCTCCGCACCGACCGCGAAGTCTTTGCCGCGGGGGCTACGGCTCGCCTCACACGCGAATGCTTGAAACGCGAGGCTGTGTTTTCGGTGCCTGAGCCGTGCCTCGATGCGCAATGGAAGGTCGAGCTCGCGAGGCAGAGTCGTCGAGTATCGCACTGCACGCGCGTCGTGTGCGCCAAGCGTGCGGTCGAATGCAGGCGCCCTGAAGCGGTCGACCCGGTGGAAGTTCTCCGGATCGCCAGCAGCATCGAGCATCGTCGCGCGCAGCACGAACACGTCTTCGCGCTCGGCGCCCCGCGGACGTGAGGCGCCGAGCGTCCGTCCTTTCGCGTCGAGCAGCTCGACCTCGAGCCAAGCGTCGTGGAGGTCACGTACTCCCCCCGGAAACCGGTGGCCCACACGTTCATTCTGGAGCACCACGTCGAAAACGACGCGATCTCCGCCGCGAAGCCGCGTTTCTTCGGGTAGGACGTAGGTGCGAGCGCCTACGCGGACCGGGCCGACGTCCACGGTCACCGCCCCTTCGAGCGCGTCGCGTGCTTCTACGATGTGCTCTGCGGGGAGCTGCGAAAAGAGCGCCGTATGCGACGCCGCCCAGCGATGGCTGCGGATCAATCCATCGTGGGCGCCCGCCATCTCCTGGTCGGACGCAGCCTCGGTCGCCATGTGGCATCCCTGGCAGTTGCGTTCCTCCACCGTCACGAGATGCTCCGGCACCGCCCCCGCAAACGCCGATGACGCCCAGTCCCCCAGGTCGTCGATTCCTGCCAGATGGTTCTCGTTGCCGATCGCGGGTCCGGAAAAAGAGCGATGACACGAGCCGCACAGCGCGGCAGATCGCAGGGGCTCCATCGTCAGCCGCGCACGATGCGCTGCGATCTCCTCGGGCTTCGCGGGGTCTGGAATCAGCACCGGCTCACCGGTAAGCGTAAAGCTCGCGTTCCCGTCGGCACGCGTCGACTCGACGCTGTGACACACCAAGCACGTGATTCCCGCATACGCGAGATCGTCCTCGGGAGAGACCTCTTCGTCGATGCCGCCGGACAGGAGGAGCAGTGGGTCGTGACAGCCGGCGCAAAAGCGGCTGGTCTCGTTCCCACGCGAGCGACGCAGCTCGTCGACGCTCACCCGGTACCAAGGGTTGTCGAAGGACGCGTAGGCGTGCGCGCTGTGGGCCCAGTGGGACGCGACATCGGCGTGGCAGCTCGTGCAGTCGTTGGTCCTCGCGAGCCTCGAGACGTCGAGCGCCGGCGCCTCGACGAGCGAGGGGCCGAGCTTGCCGCCACTCGAATGTACCGGTTCGGGCGCGCCGATCGCACATCCCGCGAGCTCGACCCCGAGCATGATGACCAGCCAGCGAACCATGACCTTCAGACGTTCGACGCCCCCGTTTGGATCTGATTCTCCTCAGAGCGTACCGAAGCTCACGAAAATCTGCGTGAGAAGGGCGTCCGCCATCAAAATGCTGATCGAGACCACCACGACGGACCGGGTGGTCGAGCGGCCGACTCCCTCGGTGCCGCCGCGGGTTTGGAGCCCGAAGTAGCAGCCGAGAATCGCGATCAAAAACCCGAAGAAAGGGGTCTTGAAGACGCCGCTCGCAAAATCGTTGATGCGAAGCGAATCGAGCGCCGTCGAAAAGAAGAACTCCATCGGGATGCCGTAGGACAAGGCAGCCACCAGCATCGAGCTGAGCATGCCCAGGATGAAAGCGACGAACGTGATGAGCGGCATGATGACGATGCAGGCGATGAGACGCGGGACGACGAGCCGGCGGATCGGGTCTGCGCCAAGCGCGCGAATTGCGTCCACCTGCTCGGTGACGGTCATCGACCCGAGCTCCGCGGCGATGCCCGCCGCGATCCGGCTTCCCACGACGAGCGCCGTGAGCGAGGGTGCCAGCTCTCGGGCCTCCGAAACCGCGATGACCCGGCCGAGCGTGTCCTTCGCACCGAACGCTTCCATCGAGACGGCGAACTGAATCGTCATGACGATCCCGACGAAGATCGCCGTCGCGGCTGCAATCGCTAGGCTCCTCACGCCGAGCGCCTCGAGCTGATAGATGAACTCGCTGCCGTCGAAACGCGAGGTAAACAACGTGCGGAACGTCCTGCCCGACAGCAGCGTGGCGCCGCCGACCTCCTCGACGAACTTCCGGAGCCTTCGAATCTGGTAGTCTGCCCAAGTCGTGAAGTTGCGCGGCCGCGTCGATGGGGATGCGGAGGTCACGACGGACCCAAGTCGGTACTGAAGCCAGCTAGCATCTCGTCGAAGTCGCCCACGGCCTCCTCGAAGTTGGGGCCTCGAGGCGTGACCAACGCGAAGTCGTAGACACAGTCGTCCTTCTTCAGGATCTGAAGCAGGATGTCGCGGGGCACGCCGTCCAGCTTGGCGTGGAGGTGGGTTCGAAGCGCTTCCCGCCCATCCATCGTGACGACGTCCTCCGCGACCACCTCCCGCTCGGTGAACCCGATCAGCAAATGGCTGCGAAGCGCCGTCAGCGGGATGTCGTGCGCCGGGTCACAGGTCGAGTCGACGTGCATGAGCGCGCCCTTTTCCTCGTTGTGCCAAGCGAGGTCGTTTTGGTGGTCGACCGTGACGGGTGTCCAGTCGGAAGAGACGCCACCGATTCGGTAGCTGGTCTCATCGCCTCGATAGACCCCGCTTTGGAGCGTTCCGGTCGTGGCACAACCCAAGGTGGTCGACCCCACAAAGAGCCAGATTGCCAGCCGCCACCTCACGAGGCCAGACTGTAGCAGCCCCGGGTTTCTTGTCGATTTGCCCTTTCGCGACCCGAATGCGGGCCGGGCTGTCGACGGTCCGCTAGACTGTAGAGACTGTGAGTCGGGGGGCTCAAACCGAACAGCCAACGCAGGTGCGCGGTGTCGCTACCCTGGATCGCCTCGTCGTCGAGGGGAAGGTGTCGCCGAGCCTCTACGACGAGGTGCTCATCCACGCACAGCGCACTCAGTCGACCGCCGAGGAGGCAATCATTCAGCTCGGGCTGATGTCCGAGGCGGAGCTTCTGAAGTACATCGCGAACCTGTACAAGACCCGGTTCGTCGGCTCGGAAAGGCTCGCCAAGGCCGGCGTCGATCCGTGGCTTCTCGGCAAAGTCCCCAAGAAGCTCGCCAAGCGGCTTACGGCGTTCCCGATTCTGTACGATCAGCGAACGCGCACCCTTTCAGTCGTCGCCGCCGACGTCAGCGATGATGACGTGCGCCAGCAGATGCAGTTTGCGACCGGCGCTCGCGACGTGAAGGTGTACGTGGCTCGCGAGGCAGCGATTCGCGCATCGATGGCAAAGCACTACGACCAAAACAACGGTCCGTTCGAAATGCTGTTGAGCGGCGCCTCGTCGCGAGATGCTCGTTCGTCCCGGGAGTCCGATCCCGTTCCAGGGTGGGGTCAGGTGTTCGAGGAGAAGGAGGGGCAGCTCGTACGTCGTCGCCGCGCCATCTCCCTCGAAATGGAGCGGCAGGCCGCAAACGATCAGGTCGAGACCGAGTCCGAGGAGCCGCCGCCCATGACGCACGCGCGGGCGGCGCAGGGGCGAACGCTGGTCGAACAGCTTTCGGCGGACGCACAGGTCGAGGATCTCGCGGTGAATCCGGTCGTCTATCTCGAGACGCTGAGCGTCTTAGTGACGCTCATCGAGCAGATGAACGGAGAGCGGGGCGGCCATTCGATGGGAGTCGCTCGCGTCTGCGAGCAGCTCGGCGAACGAATACGGCTCACGCTGCCGCAAGTGCAGGGCATTCTCATCGCGGCGTACCTGCACGACGTCGGCGTGTCGGCGAGCTCGCACGTGACTCCCTTCGACGTCGCCCACGACGAGACGAAGCGAGAGAACGCGAGGCGGATCTACAGCGCACCGAGCCGCTTGCTCGAATCGGTCGCACTGCCCCACACCGCGCTCGAGGCTCTCCGACATCGTTTCGAGCGCTTCGACGGCACGGGATTCCCCGAACGCTCGGCCGGCAAGGACATCCCGCTCGGATCGCGGGTCCTAGCGGTCGCGGAAAGCTACATCGACCTCACCCAAAACAAGGCGAATCCCTTTGGGCGGCGGCTCGCTCCCGAGGATGCCTGCGACGCGCTGGATCAGCACAAGGGCACCGCGTTCGATCCCGCCGTCGTCGACTGGCTGCGCCACATCGTGCTGGGCGACGGCGTGGGCAGGAAGATGCTCTCGACGCGGCACCGAGTGCTCGTCGTCGATCCCGATCCGGAAGAGACCGCGGTGCTCGAGGTCCAGTTTGCCGCGCACGGCTACGAGGTCGTGATCGAGCGTGCCGTGGAGGGCGCGCTTCGGACGCTGCAAGCCGAGAAATTCGACGCGGTGGTGAGCGAGGTGCGCCTGTCCGACGGTGATGGATTCGAGCTTCTACGTCAGCTCCGCGAAAGCGCGCACGGGAACGTCCCGCTCATGTTTCTGACCTCCGAGCGGGCGCAGGCCTCTGTCAACCGCGGTCTCGAGCTCGGCGCCTCCGACTACGTCGTCAAGCCGGCCTCTGCCGCCGTGGTGGTGGCGAAAGCCGGCCGGATGGTGGGAGATGTTCCGGCCAAGAAGACCGGGGCACGCGGGGTCTCGGGCTCGCTGCAGGAGATGTCGCTCCCGGACGTGATTCAGATCTTGGCGAATGGACGGAAGAGCGGGCGTCTGCAGGTCGATAGCGGCAACCTGCACGGCGAGATGATGTTCCAGGAAGGCTCGATTCACGATGCGACGTTCGGCGACCTTTCCGGTGCGGAGGCAGTCTACGGCATCTTGCGTCTCACCGAGGGCGATTTCGCGCTCGAGCTCGACGACACGCCCGTCGAGGACGCCATCGGCATTCCAACACATCACCTGCTGCTCGAGGCGATGCGTCGGCTCGACGAAGAGCAGCGCTGAGCCCGCGCAGGTGTTCAGCGGGTTGGGCGAGTTTGAGCCCGGGACCGCCTGGGATATGCTGCATGAATGCGGCTTTGCCATCACTGCGGGGCGTCGATCGAGGATGACGCTCGTTTTTGCTCGGCATGTGGGGCGCCCTCGGACGAGCAGGGTGGACACGGCGCATCCGACCCCCTGGTCGGGCGGGTCGTCGGCGGCAGCTACCTTCTCCAGGACGTGGTTGGCGTGGGCGGAATGGGCCGCGTGTACAAAGCGGAGCAGTCGACGCTCGGGCGCACCGTCGCCGTCAAGGTAATTCACCCCCATCTCCTCGGCGACGAGCAGACGGTTGCACGGTTCTATCAGGAGGCGCGGGCGTCCAGCCGCCTCAATCATCCGAATAGCGTCAGCATCATCGATTTCGGTCGCACCGACGACGGGATTCTGTATCTCGCGATGGAGTTCTTGAGCGGAAAGGACCTCGCCCTCGTGATGCACGAGGAGGGGCCGCTCGCGCACGACCGCGTCTGCAACATCCTCGTCAACACCCTCGATGCCCTCGGCGAGGCCCACGACCTCGGCATCGTGCACCGCGACCTCAAACCCGAAAACATCATCCTTCGACCGCTGCGCTCGGGCGAAGACCTCGTCAAAGTCGTCGACTTCGGGCTGGCGACCATCGTCGGCAAGGAAAGCTCGATTACGAAGCCCGGACTGGTGTGCGGAACGCCGGACTACATGTCGCCGGAGCAGGGACGGGGCGACGCTGTCGACGGCCGAGGCGACCTCTACGCGCTCGGGGTCGTTCTCTTCGAGCTCCTCGTGGGGCACTTGCCCTACATCGACGACACGCCGACCAGGGTCGTGCTGCGGCATCTGAACGACCCGATTCCGGATCCTCGCCGAGCTTCGCCAAACCGCGACATACCGGACCGGTTGGCTCAGGTGACCATCAAGGCCTTGGCGAAGGACGCCAACGAACGATACCAGGTCGCGCGGGAGATGCAGGACGCGCTTCGCGAGGTCCTCGAGGAGCTTCGGGTCCGTCGAGCGTCCGTGATGCCTTGCCCGACCTGTGGAGCGCCGGTGACCGAGTCGCAGAACTTCTGCGGGGAGTGCGGGGCTCGGATCGCCGTCCAGGAGCCCGCCGTTGGGAGCAGCCGCTCGCTTCGCCCTTCGTTTTATCCGCCCCTCGGCTCGCAGCGCGAGTTCGTCGGGCGCGACAAAGAGCTCCGCCAGGTTCGGGAAAGCCGGCACACGGCGTCGCAGGGCTCCCACTGGATTCACGTCTACGGGGAGCCCGGCGTTGGCAAGACACGCTTCCTGACCGAGATCGCCGAAATCGCCGCGGCCGAGGGCGACCTCGTCATCGGCGCCGGCGCTCATTCGACCGGCGCCCCCGTGCCCTATTCTGCGATTCGCACCATTCTTGCGGAGCTCTTGGAAGTGGACGACTCCGAGCTCGCTCGGATGGCCGACCGCGGCGAAGAGCTCGGCTCCGTGCTCGCCGGCGCCGGCGTCGACGAGGTCATGAACCCCGCGGGCCTCTTCGGCGGAGACGGGCGCTCCCGGACGGGCGCGGTCGCAGAAGCGCTTGCGTGTGCGGTACGTCGCGCGCGCACCCGGGCCTCGAGCGGTCGAGCGGTGCTCATCTTCGACGACCTGTCGTACTGCGACGGCCTGACGCAACGCACGGTCATCGAGCTTGCACGCGCGCTCGGCACGGAGCCGGTCCTCCTGGTCACGGCGGGAGACCACGATCGTGGGGTGCTGGCCAACGAGATTCTCCATCTCGACGGCCTCGACTCTCACCAAGCGGAGCAGTTCTTGGCTGGCTCGTACCACTTGCGCCTGGTTTCTGGGCTCACCGAGCTCACCGAGTCGATCGGCGGCAACATCTTGCCGCTTCATCTGGAGCAGCTCGAAGCGCTCGGCGTGGCGCCAGGGGAAGGGCCCCCGCCTCGTCTTGCCGACGCGATTGCGCAGCGCATCGAGCGGCTCGAGGTAGACGCGCAGCGGCTCCTGCAGGCGGCCGGTGTCCTCGGACGAACGTGTGAGCTCGACACCCTGCGTGCGGTTTCCGGAAACGACCCGCTCCACGGCCTCGACGAGCTCGCCGGCAACTCGTTGGTGCAGCTCGATGGCTCCAAGATCAGCGTGACGCATCCCTTCATCGCCGAGCTCGTGGCCGCCTCGATTCCGGCAGAGGCGCGCCGCGCGATCCATCGGCGTGCATTCGAGGTTCTCAGTGAGCTTCGTGCGCCTCAAGAGGTGCGCGCTTCGCATGCCTACCGCGGCGTCGAGCCTGTGACGAGCCTGGTCGTTCTGGAAAAGGCCGGAGATGCCGCCGCCGGACGTGGCGATCACTGGGGTGCCGTCCTGCAGTATCGCCGCGCTCTCGAGATTGCCCGGCGCGAAACCCTCGAGAGCGGAGACACCGTCTACGACGCGGCGATCGCGACCTTCAGCCGAAAGCTCGGAGAGGCGCTGGCACGATCGGGCGATCCTTCAGGTGCGGACGGGGTCCTCCGGGAGTCGCTGGACTTGACCGCACCGAAGAGCCCGGACCGGGCCAAGATGTTGCTGTCCCTCGGCCGAATCGCGTCGCGGCGCGATCGACCTCGAGACGCCATGCGCCAGTTCGGACAGGCGCTCGAGCTCGTTGCGGGCGTCGAGCCCTCCGTCGAGTCGCATCTTCAGGTTGCCATCGGACGCATTCGTCGAATCGACGGCGACCCGCATCACGCTGCCAACGCCTATCGGCGCGCGCTCGAGCTCTTCGACGAAATCGACGCGACCGTCGATACGATCGTACGAACCAAGCTCGAGCTCGCCGACGCTTTGACTGCAGCAGGCGACCACGAGGCAGCGGCGTCCGAGCTTCGAGCCGTCGAGCTCGAAGCCAAAGCCGCGGGTGCGACGAGTCTCGTGGCGCGCGCCGTGGGAATGCTCGGCTCCATCGACGAGCTCGCGGGCCGGGCCCGTGACGCGCAGGCTCGATACGAGCAGGCCGCGCTCACGGCTGCCGAAGCGGGTGACGCTCCCGGATACCGGCGCTGGCTTTCGGCGAGCAAGACGCTCCGAGCAAGCCTCTAGGCGGGCCCGTGGACACGGGCACATTCATTCTGATCGCCTCTTTCGTGTTCGGGTTTGGACTGCTGTCGAAGCGCTTGGCGACTTCGTCGCTCACACCGCCACTCGTGTTCGTGCTCTGTGGGATTTTCTTCGGTCCGTGGGGGCTTGGTTGGCTCCACTTCGAGCTCGAGCAAGGCGCGATCCACATCCTCGCGGAGCTGACCCTCATCCTCGTTCTCTTCGGCGATGCCGCGCGAATCGACTGGCTCGCGCTCCGCCGGGAGCTCGGCCTTCCGGTTCGGTTACTGGGCATCGGGATGCCACTGACCATCTTGCTGGGAATGCTCTTTGCCAAGCTCCTGCTACCTCAGGTGACGTGGCTCGAAGCTGCCGTCGTCGGCGCCGTGCTCGCGCCCACGGATGCGGCGCTTGGGCAGGCCGTCGTCACCAACGCGGCCGTTCCCCGCCGAATCCGCCAGGCGCTCAACGTCGAAAGCGGCTTGAACGACGGCATTGCGCTACCCGCAGTGTTCATCCTGGCGACTTTCGCGAGCATGCAGGCCGAGCCGGGGGCCGCCACGGAGCTGGGTCGCTTCGCGGCCCTTCAGGTCACCCTGGGTCCCATCGCGGGCGTCGCCGTGGCTTGGCTCGGCAACCGCTTGCTCACCTGGTCCACGGAACGGGGCTGGCTCGATCCCACGTTCGAGCGTTTGATGGGAGTCGCCCTCGCGCTTCTCGCGTTTGCCTCGGCCGAAGCGATCGGCGGCAATGGCTTCATCGCAGCGTTCATCGCCGGGCTCACGCTCGGACAGCTCACGCGCGGTAGATGCGAGTATCTCTACCACTTCCTCGAGGCCGAGGGTCAGCTCCTCATGCTGTTGGTGTTCCTCGCCTTCGGTTCGACGCTGGCGATTCCGGCGCTCCAAGACGTCTCGCTCGGCGCGGCGGTCTACGCGGTCGCGAGCCTCACCCTGATTCGAATGGTGCCCGTTGCGATCTCGATGATCGGGTCCGGGCTCAGGCTTCCGACGGTGCTCTTCTTGGGCTGGTTCGGACCGCGCGGACTGGCTTCGATCCTGTTCGGTCTGCTGATCGTCGACGAGCTGCGCCTCGAGCACGGGGGCGATATCTTCGAGGTCGTCATGCTCACGGTGCTTTTCAGCGTCGTGGCGCATGGTATCTCCGCCGCGCCGCTCGCCGCCCGCTACGGCTCGATGGCCGGAGACCCGCGAGCGTGTCCCGAGGAGCATCGCTCCGTCGCGGAACACCCGCTCCGGACGCGGTCGTGAGCAGCGGCGTTGCGATGAAAGCCGCGGTTTCCGGCAACTGATTCGAGGGCCCGTGCGCCACGGGCCTCTCTGCTATGCTTCGGCCGATGCGGTGTTGCTGGTGGATCTGCGTCCTCGTGGCGGCCTCTGGATGTGACACGCTCGGGGAGTTTCGGACGGGCGAGGGCGAGATCTATCGCGGAGACATCGCAGGCGTCAACGATCCCGAAAGCTGCCCCGACGGCATCGATTGCTCGTTCATCCGCCGCGGGTTCCCGTGGGGCGTCACCCTGGAGCTCACGTTCGACCCCGACGAGCAGTACACGAACCCGGGAACGATTTCGACCTTTGGGGAGGACTGCGCACAGACCTTCAGCGCTACCCCGCTTCTTCCGATCCCTCCGCTGGCCCACGACCAGCTCGGTCTTTACGAGTTTCCGGGTGGCGGCCGAATTCGCAACTACATGTTCGTCGCGCGTCCAGAGACGGGTCCGCTTGCGGGACGCGATGCGATGGTCTTCGTGTCGCTGATTCGCGGGGGCAACATCGAAGTGCGGATCGTCGCCGGTCCGGGCCTCGTCATTTGCGATCCGGCCGACTGCACGGCCATCGATTCCGGACAATGCGACTATTTCGGCGTGTTCTCACTCAACCGGGAGGCGCTCTAGTGCGCGTCCTCGGCATCGAGAGCTCCTGCGATGAGACGGCCGCGGCGCTCGTCACCGACGACGGGACGGTTCTCACCGACGTCGTGGCCAGCCAAATCGCCACTCACGGTCCCTACGGCGGCATCGTACCCGAGCTCGCGTCGCGCGCGCACATGCAGGCGATCGTTCCTGTCATCCAACGAGCGCTTCGCGGAGTGGAGGGAGGCCTCCATGGCATCGACGCGATTGCCGTGACCCGTGGGCCCGGGCTCGTCGGCTCGCTCTTGGTCGGTGTGCAGGTCGCAAAAGCGTTGGCGTGGAGTCTCGACAAGCCGCTCGTCGGAGTGAACCACTTGGACGGCCACTTGTTTGCGGTCTATCTGCAGCGGCCGACAGAGGGGAAGCAGCCGGTTCCGACCATGCCGTATGTCGCGCTGCTCGTGAGCGGTGGGCACACGGCCCTCTATCGCGTCGACAGTTTCGATGACATCGCGCTGATCGCGCAGACCCGCGACGACGCCGCGGGCGAGGCTTTCGACAAGGCGGCGAAGCTGCTCGAGCTCGGCTACCCCGGCGGGCCGGTCATCGACAAGCTTGCGGCGCTCGGAGATCCGCATGCAGTCGCGTTCCCGATGCCCATGGCCTCCCGCAAGACACTCGATTTCAGCTTCTCCGGCTTGAAAACCGCGCTTGCGCGCCATGTGCAGACGCAAGGCGTCCCGGACGGCGAGAAACCGCTCGCGGATGTCTGCGCGTCGTTTCAGCGAGTCATCGTCGAGACTCTGGTTCGGAAGTCACTCCTTGCCTGCGAGCGGGAGGGGCTCCGCGAGCTGGTCATCACGGGCGGGGTCGCAGCGAACCGCGGTTTGCGCGCACGCGCCAAGGAAGCCTGCGAGCAACGCGGGATCCAGCTCTTCGTGCCGCCTCCGATCTCGTGTACGGACAACGCTGCGATGATCGCGATGGCCGCAGCGAGACGATTGGCCGGAGGCCAACGAGATGACCTTTCATTTGCCGTGTACTCGCGCGACCCAGAGCGGAAGCGAGGCAAGTTCCGGCGGGACGGGACGCTGGTCGAGCGCAAGCCCGATGCCGGGTAGCGGTTTCGATCCGATCGCCGCGCCGTACGTCGAGGTCGCGCTGCCGGTACCGCTCCGCCGGGTGTTCACCTACGGGGTGCCGGAGCCGCTCCGCGGACAGCTCCGTTGCGGGAGCCGCGTGGCCGTCTCCTTCAACCGCCGAAAGCTCGCGGGGGTCGTCGTGTCGGGCCGCGACGATCTTCCCGACGGCGTCAAGCGCGCGCTGACCGTTGCGGGGCTTCTCGAGGCGGAGCCCGTGTTCTCGCCCGAGTTGCTCCGTTTTCTCGAGCAGGCGGCGAAGTACTACATGCACCCTCTGGGCGAGGTGCTGCGTGCAGCCGCCCCCGCGCTCCCGACGGGAGCGATGAAGAGACTTCGCGCCGATGGCTTTCTCGAGGCCGAGGAAAGCCTGCCGGGGCAGCGTGTTTCACACCCGACGACATGGCGCATCGAATCGACCGGGAGGTCGACGCAGGGCGTTCGGCTCGGCGCTCGTCAGGCCGCCGTGATGGGGCTGCTCGGCGAGCGCGGGTCGCTGTTGCTCGACGAGCTTCGCCGCCAAATCAAGGATCCGCGGGCGGTCGTGCGCGCGCTCGCCGACAAAGATCTCGTCTCTTTCGAGGAAGTGGAAGTGCATCCCGACCCCTTCTTTCGGAGCCCCGTGAAACGCGACGTGCCTCCGGCGCCCAACGCAGCGCAGCAGCACGCCATGGATGCGATTCGCGATGCTATCGAGCGGCGGAGCGCGGAGTCATTCTTGCTTCACGGCGTCACGGGCTCGGGAAAGACCGAGGTGTACCTCCGTGCGATCGAAGAGGTCCGAAAGGAAGGGGCGGGCGCGATTCTCCTCGTTCCCGAGATCGCGTTGACGCCCCAGCTCGTCGGCCGTTTCCGTGCTCGCTTCGGCGACGAGATTGCAGTGCTCCACAGCGCGCTCACGACGCGTCAACGCGAAGACGCTTGGCAGTCCCTGCGCCGCGGCCGGGTGCAGGTCGCCATCGGAGCACGTTCCGCGCTGTTTGCGCCAGTGGAAGCTCTTCGATTGGTCGTCGTCGACGAAGAACACGATCCGTCGTTCAAGCAAGACGAGGGGTTTCGCTACCACGCACGCGACATGGCCCTTTTGCGTGCACAGTATGCGGGCGCCGTCTGCGTGCTCGGTAGCGCAACCCCTTCCGTCGAAACCTATCATCGCGCCAACGAAGGAAGACTACGGCTCCTTTCGCTTCCTTCCCGAGCTACGGGGGCAACGCTGCCGACGGTCGAGATCGTCGACTTGCGCCGGCATCGGATGGGTCCCACCGGTCACCCGCTGCTCTCACGACCTCTTCATGCAGCCCTCGGCCGCTGTCTCGACGCCGGCCGCCAGGCGATTCTGTTTCTGAATCGACGCGGCTATGCACCGAGCGTTCGCTGCGTCGGCTGCGGCGCGCTGGCGGAATGCCCCGCGTGCAGCGTCGCGCTCACCGAGCACCGTGGGCAGGCCGTTCTCCGGTGTCACTACTGTGACTTTCGGCGTCCGATCGCGGCCCCCTGCACATCGTGTGGCGAGAACGTCTACCAGCAGCTGGGCGTCGGAACGGAGCAGCTGCAACAAGCGGTCGAAGAGAGCTTTCCAAAGGCGCGCGTTGCGCGTCTCGACCGGGACACGGCTTCCGGGCAGGGCGTCGAGCTGGTGCTCGACCGGCTCCGGCGCGGAGAGGTCGACGTGCTCGTCGGCACTCAAATGGTCACCAAGGGGCACGACATCGCGGGTGTCACGCTCGTCGGTGTGGCCCTTGCCGATCAAAGTCTCGCGTTTCCCGACTTCCGCGCCGCCGAGCGCACCTTTCAGCTGCTTGCGCAGGTCGCAGGCCGTGCAGGTCGCGCCGAAACGCCAGGCGAGGTCGTGCTCCAGACCTACCAGCCTGAGCATCCGGCGATTCGCCTCGCCGCGGAGCACGACTACGAGCGATTCTACGCCGAGGAGGTGGAGGCCAGGCGAGAGGTCGGCTATCCACCCTTTGCTCGCTTGGTCGGCGTTCGCGTGCATTCAGGCGCCGAAGGGGACGCTCGCCGAGTCTCACAGCACTTGGCCGACACAGCGCGCCAGCACTCGGCCGTCCGCGAGGGCGCGGTGCAGCTCCTCGGCCCGGCCCCCGCTCCAGTTGCGCGCCTTCGCGGGCGCTACCACTACCGGCTTCTCCTCAAGTCGCCCGATCGAAAGCTTCTTCGGAGCGTGGCCGCACTCTTGGCGGCGAGGATCGACGCGGGGCTCTCTCCGGCTCACGCCACGCTAGACATCGACCCGCTTTAGAATCACGAGCGGAATCTTGCGCTTCACGGTGCTTTCGTAGGCGGCCCAGTGCGAGTTGTAGGCGGCCGCCTTCGGCCAAAGCGCCCGGTACTCTTCTTCGCTTGCCTTTCGTGCGTGGACGGTGTGCGAGTCCCTTCCGATTTGAACGGTCGCTTCGGGATTGCTCTGCAGGTTCAACCACCACGCCGGCGCGGTTTCTTTGCCGCCGTTCGAGGCGTACACGACGAGGCCGTCGCCCTCCGGCATGTAGACGAGCGGTGTCATTCGCTCGATGCCGGTCTTGCGCCCAAGGGTCTTCAGCAAGAGCACCTTTCGGCCTCCACCGACGCTTCCGACCAAGCGGCCGCCCAACCATTCATAGAGCTTCGCGTGGATGCGGCCGAAGGTGCGCCAGTCGCGCCCGCTCACTCGGCGGCTTCCCGAGTGGCGGCATCCGAGCTTCGGGTGGCTGCATCCTCCGCCGCGAGAAAGCCGAATGTCATGGCGGGGCCGATCGTGCCGCCCGCACCCGGGTAGGTCCGGCCCATGATCGAGGCGCTCGAGTTCCCCGCAGCGTAGAGCCCTTCGATCGGCCGGCCGTCGTGCCGGAGGACGCGGGCGCGCGCGTCGGTGACGAGCCCACCCTTGGTGCCGAGGTCGCCTGGGTAGATCTGGACCGCGTAGAAGGGCGCCGTCTCGACCGGCCCGAGGGCGCAGTTGGGTTTCACGTTGGGATCCCCGTAGTACCGATCCTGCACGCTCCGACCCCGATTGAAATCCGGGTCCTCGCCTCGAAGAGCCTGCGCGTTGAAGCGCGCAATGGTGTCTCGCACCGTCGCAGCCGGAATGCCGAGCCGATCGCAGAGCGCTTCGATGGTGTCGGCCCTGTAGAGGTAGCTGCCATCGCGATAGCGTCTCGGGAGCTGGCTGTCCGGCATCACTTTGCCGGGCGCGATCGGTCCGGCCACGGAAGATTTGCGATACGTCGCGTCGAAGACGTGAAACCATCGCGGCTCGGCTGCGCCCGTCTTGGCCGCGTCTTCGTACATGCCGTTCACGACGTCGATGTAGGGCGCCGCTTCGTTGGTGAAGCGCTCGCCGTTCTGATTGACGAAAAGGCCGTGAGGAAGGCTCTTTTCGACCACCAGCACCCACGAAAAGGGTGACTTCGGCACCAACGAGACCGGCGTCCACCATGCTTCGTCCATCAGGCCGAGCGCAGCGCCCGCGTCGCGTCCCATTCGAATTGCGTCCCCCGTGTTCGAAGGCGTTCCCGCGGTCCATTCCGTCGTGATTGGGTCGCGTTGGTACTGCTTGCGCATTTCGAGATTGCGGGAAAAGCCGCCGGCGGCGAGAAGCACTCCGCGATTCGCCCGGATACGAAGGCGCTCGCCTCGCTTGTCGAGCACCGCGCCGACGACCCGCTCGCCTTCGAACACGAGCTCCGTGACGCTGGTTTCGAGCCACGTCGGCACGTCGCGCTCCTTCAGCGAGAACAGCAGCCGGCCCATGAGCGAGTTTCCCGCACAGAGCTTCGTGTCGCGGCCCCAGCGCTTTCGTTTGAAGTGTCGAAGCGCGTAGAGAAACATTTGCCAGGCCATAAACAGCATGGTCTTGAACCCCACACCGATCGCGGCGTGCGCTTGTCTCGCGGTGATGCCGAACTTCCCGAGGATTTGCGACTGAGGATGAGGGCGCCGCAGTCGCATCAAGTCCTCGCGGAGCTTTGCGCCGTCGAAGGGCACCGGATCCATCGAACGTCCGCCCGGGCGTCCGCCTGGCGCTTCCGGGTAGTAGTCGGTGTACTTGGTCAGGGGGACATACCGCACGTGCGTGTTCTCGTGCAGATAGGCGAGCATCCGCTTGCTTTCACGGATGTAGAGCCAGAGCATCTCATCGGGCACTTCGCCCTTCGTGATGTGCTTGAGGTACGCGAACCCGTCCTCGTCGGAGTCGGCGAGGCCCTCGTCGGCCATTCCCGGGTTGTTCGCGACCCAGCAAACGCCGCCCGACATGGCGGAGTTGCCACCGAAGAGCTCGCTCTTTTCGACGAGCAGCACGTCGAGCCCGAGATCGTGTGCGCGAACCGCGGCCGCCATTCCCGCGGCACCGCTTCCCATCACCAGTAGATCGACTGTATGGTCCCACTCCGCCATCGCGGCGCTCCTTCGCTCTCGCCAGATTTTCGAAAATAGAACATGTTCTAGCAAGGTGACTCTGTCAAATCCCCTGGATCTTGCGGCTGGGGATGCCAAGCGCTAGAAAAACCAGGTGATTCGTTCGATTCTTACATATCCGGACAAGCGCCTGCGCGAGCCCGGCCAAGAGGTGGAGCAATTCGATGAAGCGCTCGATGCGCTCATCGATGACATGGCGGAAACCATGTACGCGGCGCCGGGGGTGGGGCTTGCCGCTCCCCAAATCGGGATCTCGAAGCGTCTTTTCATCATCGACGTCGCCACCGACGAAGACGAGCCGAGCGACCTCCGGGTGTTCATCAACCCAGAAATCGTCGCAGCCGAGGGAGACACCACCTTCAACGAGGGGTGTCTGTCCTTCCCCGGCGTTCGCGAGGATATCGACCGCGCCGAGCGGGTCACGGTGCGGGCTCTCGACAAGGACGGAAAGCCCTTCGAGCTCGAGGCGGACGGCCTGCTCGCCATCGCGATTCAACACGAAAACGATCATCTCGACGGGAAGCTGATGATCGACCATCTGAGCGTCTTGCGGCGCCGACTCGTTCACCGCGCGATGACCAAGCGCGCCGCCGCCGACGCCGCGCAGTGAGCCTGTGCGCACGATCTTCTTCGGCAGCCCGGAGTTCGCGGTGCCCTGCCTGGAAGCGCTGCACGAGACAAGCGAGGTCGCGGCAGTCGTTTGCCAGCCGGATAAGCCAGCGGGGCGCGGTCTGTCGCTGCGCGCGCCGGCCGTGAAGCTACGCGCGCTCGAGCTGGGCCTCGACGTCTTGCAGCCGAAGAAAGTCCGGTCTCCCGAGCTTGCCGAAAGGCTTCGCGATCTCGGCGCCGATGTCGGCGTCGTCGTGGCCTACGGCCGAATTCTCCCGAGGGCCGTGCTCGACGCCCCGCGTCTCGGGTGCGTGAACGTGCATGCGTCGCTGCTGCCCAGGTGGCGCGGCGCGGCCCCGATTCAATGGGCGATCGTCCACGGGGACGCCAAAACCGGCGTCACGCTGATGCAGATGGACGAAGGCATGGACACCGGGCCGATGCTCGCGAGCGCGTCCACGCCGATTGGACCCCACGAGGACGCCGGAGCCCTGAGCGCGCGGCTTTCGAGCATGGGGGCCGAGCTCTTGCAGCGGGAGCTTCCGCGGTACGTGACCGGCGAGCTCGTGGCGGAGCCGCAGGACGATGCGGCCGCGACGATGGCGCCGCTCTTGAGCAAGGAGCACGGGCGAATCGATTGGGTTCAACCGGCGCAGGCGGTGCACGATCAAATCCGGGGCATGAGCCCCTGGCCCGGCGCCCATACGACCCTCGGGTCCCGTCCGATCAAGGTGCACCGCGCATCGCCGTCGACGCTCGATTCGGACGGTGCGCTTCCCGGAGAAGTGACCGCGCTCGACGCGGACGGCATTTGGGTCGCTTGCTCCGAGGGAACGCTTCAGATCCAGGAATTGCAGGAAAGCGGGCGCCGGCGCGTCGACGCGCGCTCGTTCGTCAGCGGCCGTGGGGTTGCGGTGGGGGATCGATTCTCTAGTAAGGTGACCGCGGCATGAAGATCTACACCAAAACCGGCGATCGCGGCGAGACGGGCCTTTTTGGCGGCGCGCGCGTCTCGAAGGCGTCCCTTCGCGTGGAAGCGTATGGTGAGGTCGACGAGCTCAACAGCGCGATAGGCTGGGCGCGACTCCAAGTGTCCGACTCCGAGCTGGACGCGCTTTTGAACCAAATCCAGAACGACCTCTTCGAGGTTGGGGCGGAGCTCGGATCGACGTCCGAGCGCAAAGAAAAGAGCGGCATGCCGATCATCGAGGAGCGCCAAGTCGAGACGCTCGAGCATGCGATCGACGAATATGAAAAGGGTCCGCCGCCCCTCGAGTCCTTCGTGCTCCCGGGCGGTAGTGAAGCAGCCGCGCGTTTTCACCTCGCGCGCTGCACGTGCCGGCGCGCCGAGCGCTCGATCGTCGCCCTGAGCACCCAAGAGAGCGTGCGCGGCGAAGTTCTCCGCTACGTGAATCGTTTGAGCGACCTTCTCTTCACGCTCGCACGCCACGCAAACCACGCCGAGGGAGTTCCCGACATCCCGTGGAAAGGCCGGGGCAGCTAGGGCACGTCGTCCGGCGCGATCGAAAACCGATCCGCGCCCACGCGCCCGTCTTCGAGAACGTCGCCCGGTAGGTCGAGACCCTCACGGAGCTCTTCGACGAGGTCATAGAGAGCGGCCCGCTCCGCCGCGAGCTGCCGAATGATCGTCGAGCCCCACTTGCGCTTCGCGCGAATCTTGATCGAGGTCCACGTGCGTTTGACCAGCTCGACGTAGACCAGCGCAAGTGCGCCGCCGATGGCCCCAATCAAGAACGTCGTTACACCCGCGGCCCAGGGTGCGCGGGGAATGCCGTCGAAGCTTTGATGAAGCTCGAGCTGCCCGAAACCGACGAGCAGGGCGGCGATCAACCACGAGGCGGGGAACAGGATCACACCGGCCAGGAGCTTGATGGTGGCCGTGTCTTTGTACTGTCGTGATGCGGCATTGGCGATTGGGCGGATCAGGAAGTACGCGGGCGCGTTGATGAGCGATCCAAGCAGCAGCACGGGCGGAAACACCAGAAACACGACGGCCGCCTGCAGCGCGAGCAGTATAGGAAGCCACCTCGACTCGATCGCCGGTGGCTTGTCGAGATCGTCGTCATCGAGGTGCACCTCCTGAAGCGCGCGATCGTACGCGCCGACGCGTTCGACGAGCGCGTCGACCTGCTCGGGATTGGTCTGAAGGCGCGTCTGATAGGCGGTCCAGACGCGAGCAAAGCCGAGCGTGCGCTCCGCCATGTCTGGCGCTTTGAGGCTCACGCCCGCTCGCTTGGCCCGCTCGGCCCGCACCAGAGAGCGGACGCGGTTCATCATGTGGTTGAGCTCCCACGTTTCAGTTGCGTGCGTCACCTCCTGAAGCACGGGCTCGAGCACCTCGGTGAGCTCGGCGCTCCGGGTCAAGAAGGTCTCCTCGTCGTCTTCCGCGATCGGGTCGAGCAGCGTCGAGGAGATTCGCAGCGGCGCGTGGAACTCGACGAGAGCGTTCGATCGAAACGTCGTCTTGTCGTCGTAGTGGAGGCCTACCGGGATGATCACCGGTGGTGTGGTTCCAGGTGCGCACATCTGGCGCGCTCGGTAGTAGAGTCGTGCGGCCCCCGATTTGAGCTCCTGAGGAAATGGCTCGTCGTGGCTCACGCCCTCGGGGAAGAGGGCAGCAAAGGCGCCGTCGCAGACGGCTTGCGCGAGAGCGTCCAGGCTCTTGCGGTTCGCCGCGCGGCGGCTTTCTTCGTTCGCGTCTTTCATGTCCGACGCGCGGTAGATGGGAACCGTTCCAAGTGCTTTCATCAGGTGACCGACGACCGGCCATTTGAAGAGACCGTGTCGCGCACCGAAAACGACCTGTCGTGGAAAGCAGCTGATGATGAGAGCCGGGTCGAGCAGGCCGTTCGGATGCCAGGCAACGAGGATCCCGCCTCCCTCGGTGGGCACGTTCTCGACCCCGCTGACCTCGACGCGTCGGAAGAACAGGCCGATCAGTCGTCGAACCACTCTGACTGCATTGCCCCTCGTCCAGCCCACCCACCGAGCTTATCCCGAGCGAACCACCGCTGTCCCCTTTTCCCGATACGCGCTAGAACCCCGCCGGTGATGAAGCGCGCGCTAGCCGTGGTGTCGTTGTTCGTGTGTGCCACGCTGGGCTGCAGCAAAAAGGCTGACGAGGCCGTCCTTCCGTCGTCCGTGCCCGCAAAGCCGGAGAAACAGACGGCGGCCCTTCATCACGTCGGCACGGCTGCGTGCGCGGGCTGCCACGAAGAGCAACACCGCGACTGGCTGGGGTCGCATCACGATCTCGCGATGCAGCGCGCAAACGAGCAAACCGTGCTCGGGGACTTCGAGAACGCGGAGTTTCGCTATTACGGTGAAACCTCCCGCTTCCTGCGTGACGGGGACGCGTACGTCGTCGAGGCGCTCGGTGCCGACGGCGAGATGAGTCGCTTTCCGGTCGTCTACACCTTCGGAATCGAGCCCCTTCAGCAGTATCTCGTCGAGGTCGAAGAGGGACGCCTGCAATCGTTTCCCATCGCGTGGGACACGAGACCGAAGCCATCGGGCGGACAGCGTTGGTTTCACCTTCAACCAGGGGAATACATCGAGCCGGGCGACCCGCTTCACTGGACCGGACCGAGCTACAACTGGAACCACGCCTGCGCAGACTGCCACTCGACTGCGGTCAAGAAGAACTACGACCGAGCTACGAAGACGTACTCGACCGAGTACTTCGAGATCGACGTCGGGTGCGAGGCGTGTCACGGGCGGGGCTCGCGGCACGTCGCGCTCGCCGAGGATGACGCACCCCTGCCGGCGGGGGGCGGGTTTCGGCGGCGCATCCCACCTCAGGCAGAGCGCATCTGGGCGTTTCAGGAGGGACGCGACATCGCAGTCTTGACCTCGGGCCGAAGCACCGAGCCGGAAGCCTGCGCACCCTGCCACTCGCGTCGCGCGGACCTGGGTGGCGACCACGACGACTACCACGATCGGTATCGGCTGGCCGCTCTCGACGAGCTCCTCTACTTCGACGACGGCCAAATCGAAGACGAAGTGTACGTCTACGGGTCGTTCCTGCAGAGCAAGATGCACGCGGCTGGCGTCGTCTGCAGCGACTGCCACGACGGGCATACCGCCGAGACACGAGCAAGAGGAAACGCGCTCTGCAGCCGCTGTCACAAGGCCGAGGTCTACGACGTGCGGGAGCACCACTTTCACGATCCCGAAGGAGACGGAAGCCTCTGCACGGACTGCCACATGCCGAAGCGGCCTTACATGGTGCTCGACTATCGCGGAGACCATCGGTTCGGCCTGCCGAGGCCGGCGTTGTCCGCGGCGGTTGGGACCCCGGATGCATGCACGGGTTGTCACGCCGACAAGAGCCCGCAGTGGGCGGAGCGCCACATCGATAAGCACTTCGATAAGCGGGCCGACCATGAATTCGCCCGTGCTTTCCACGCCGCGAGAAACCAGCGGCCCGAGGGAGAGCCTGCGTTGGTCGAGCTCGTCGCAGCCGGGGCGGCGCCGGCGATTGTCCGCGCCACGGCGCTCCTCGAGCTTCGCGCCCTTCGGTCCCCTGCGCTGCCCGCGCTTCTCATGCGGGCCTCCTCCGACGCGAGTCCCGTCGTACGCCGTTCGGTTGCCGTGGCCGCGCGTGACCTCTCTCCGGCCGAGCGCGTAGAGGTCGTTCGGCCTTTGCTGCGCGACCGTGCGCGTACGGTGCGAGTCGAGGCGGTGGGGACTCTGCTCGGAAGCGATGCGTCTCGATGGCGTAGACGGGACCAAGATGCGCTCAAGGAGGCGACGGCGGAGTACCTGCAGGCTCGCGCTTTCAACTCCGACCGCGGGGAGGGCCTCGCGGACTTGGCGTACGTTGCTGCGCTGAGCGGAGACCTCGAGCACGCCGAAGAAAACCTTCGGGAAGCTCTGCAAGTCGACCCCGCGTTCACCGCCGCGTACGTCAATCTCGCCGACCTCTACAGGGGACAGCGGCGGGACGAAGATGCCGAGGCGATTCTGCGCCAAGGCCTGACGGCGGCCGCCGATCGCGCCGCCGTCGAGTTTGCGCTGGGTCTCACGCTAGTTCGTCTCCAGCGTCACGGGGAGGCCATCGCCCACTTGAAAAAGGCATACGACATGCGCCCCGAAACCATCCGCTTCGGCTACGTGTACTCGGTCGCGCAGTTCGACAGTGGCAAGCGCGATGCGGCCTTGCGCACCCTCGAGCACATGCACAAACGCTATCCTGCAAACCGGGACGTGCTGCAGTTGCTCATCGGCTACAGCCAGCAGATGGGGCGAGCCAAAGCTGCCCAGAAGTACGCCGCTAAGCTCGGTCGCCTAGGTCGTCCGAACTAGCCGGTGCGTGTCGGCCCCTTCCGCATTTGGGTGTCAGCCCTCGGGCTCGCTAATCTTGAGAAGGGGTGACATGAAGAATTTGGCTTGGATGGGGATGACGCTGCTGCTGCTCGCGAGCTGCGGCGATTCGGGCGGGCGCGGCGACGCGCGGACTGCAAACGAGCTTTGTGAGCAGGTGTGCGGTTGGCCGGACCAGTGCTTTGCGGAGTTGGGCGTGCCACTCGAAGACGCCGAGTGCGTGCAGAGCTGTGAGGCGTCGGTCGAGGTCGTCGGCCTGCCTTGCCTGCGGGCGATTAACGACACGATCTCTTGCCTCGGCACGTGTGATTTCGAAATGCTCTCGGACCAGCAGATCCTGAGCTGCCAAGACGAGGCCGAAGCGATCTTGGCCACCTGCGAATAGCGCCGCGCCTCGACGTGGAGCTCCGCAACATCTACGACGACCGTCAGCATTTCGACGAGCTACGCGCCGCCCGCGGACGGACGACCGTGCCCGTGCTTCGAATCACCAGCTCCAATGGCGAAGACCGATGGATGCCCGAGTCCGCCGACATCGTGCGCTTGCGGGTCATCGCCCTGGACCTATCTCCAGAAGGGAAACGCCGATAGTCTTCCGGCTGACGGCAAGGAGCACGCGCAACATGGAACTAGGAATGGTCGGCCTCGGGCGAATGGGCGCAAACCTCGTTCGGAGACTGCTCAGGGACGGGCACCGCGCCGTCGTGTACGACGTGGACGCGGCGGCCGTCGATGCGCTCGCTTCGGAGGGTGCAGAGCCCGCTCTGGACCTCGCCGACCTCGCTAGCAAGCTGACTGCGCCGCGCGCGGTCTGGGTCATGGTGCCCGCCGGTCTGACGGGTCGAGTCATCGAGGAGGTCGCCCAGAATCTCTCGGAAGGCGACATCGTCATCGACGGAGGCAACTCGTTCTACCAGGACGACCTCAGGCGCTCCGCGGAGCTCTCGCAGCGTGGCATTCGCCTGCTCGACGTCGGAACGAGTGGCGGTGTCTTCGGCCTCGAGCGCGGATTCTGTCTGATGATCGGCGGAGACGCCGACGCGGTGCATCACCTCGACCCGATCTTTCGAACGCTTGCCCCCGGAGTGGACGCGGCCGGGCGCACGCCGGGGCGTGACGGAACGCCCCCCCCTGCCGAGCACGGCTATCTTCACTGTGGTCCGAGCGGAGCGGGTCACTTCGTCAAGATGGTCCACAACGGAATCGAATACGGGATGATGGCCGCATACGCAGAAGGGTTGAACATCCTCGAGCATGCGGGGATCGGACGCCGCGACCATGCCGTCGACGCGGAGACCACACCGCTTCGACACCCTGAGCACTATCGATACGAGCTCGACGTTCCGTCGATTACCGAGGTGTGGCGCCGGGGCAGCGTGGTCGCGTCATGGCTGCTCGACCTCACGGCAGCCGCGCTCGTCGAGGACCCGGGGCTTGCCGGCTTTTCGGGTCACGTATCCGACTCGGGGGAGGGCCGGTGGACGGTGCTCACCGCGGTCGAGGAGGGCGTGCCGGCGCCGGTGCTCTCGGCTGCGCTCTACGGGCGGTTTGCGTCGCGTGGGCGGGACGATTTCGCGAATCGGGTCCTTTCGGCGATGCGAAAGCAGTTCGGCGGGCATCAGGAAAACGAGGGGTCCAAGTGACGGCCTCCTGCCAGGCCGATGCACTGATCCTGTTCGGCATCACCGGCGACCTCGCGCGAAGAAAGCTCTTTTCGGCACTGTACGATCTAACGGCCGCCGATCGGCTCGACATGCCGGTGATCGGCGTCGCCTCGCGCGCTTGGGACGACGAAACGCTGCGGCGGCAGGCCTGGGCAGCGCTCGAGGAGTCCGGGCGTTCGATCGATGGGCAGGTGTTCGAGCGCTTCGCGTCCAATCTCACCTACGTGCAGGGCAACTACCAAGACCCAGCCACGTTCAAGCGAATCGCGGAGCGGGCGGACGGCCGGACGTGCACCGTTTCGTATCTCGCAATTCCGCCGGGGCTATTCAACGAGGTGGTCGAGGGCCTCGCCTCGGTGGGCCTCAATCGCACGGGTCGGCTCGTGCTCGAAAAGCCGTTCGGGCGCGACTTGAGGTCGGCGGTCGAGCTCAACGAAATCGTGCAGCGTCATTTCCCTGAAGAGCGGGTCTACCGAATCGATCATTTTCTGGGCAAAGAGGCGGTCCAAAACCTGATGATCTTCCGGTTCTCGAACACCGTGCTCGAGCCGATTTGGAACCGGCACTACGTCCGGGGCATCCAGATCACGATGGCCGAGGACTTCGGGATCGAAGGGCGAGGCTCGTTTTACGACGAGGTTGGTACCGTGCGCGACGTCGTGCAAAACCATCTTCTGCAAGTGCTTGCGCTGCTTGCGATGGAGCCGCCGGTTTCGGAAAGCCCGGATGCCCTCCGCGACGAGCGAGTAAAAGCGCTTCGCGCGATCGTGACCCCGAAGCCGGAGGACGTCGTGCGCGGCCAGTACGCAGGTTACCGCGACGAGCCCGGCGTCGCTCCGGGCTCCGATACCGAAACCTTCGCGGCGATTCGGCTGGAGGTGGACTCGTGGCGGTGGGCTGGAGTGCCTTGGGTCATTCGCGCAGGAAAGGCGCTCGGGTCGACCGTGACCGAAGCGGTCGTCGAGTTCGCACGTCCGCCGCGTCCGCTTTTCGCCGATGCAAGCTGTCGGCCGGGACCGAACCGGATGACGTTTCGAACGAAGCCCGACGACGGGATCAGCTTCTCGATGCAGGCGAAGAAGCCGGGTCCCGCGATGGTGAGCCACCCGATCGAGCTTCACCTCGAGCACGACCGGCCGCGCGGCAGGGACTCCTACGACCGGCTGCTCGGAGATGCGCTGCGCGGCGACCCGAGCCTGTTTGCACGTCAGGACGGCGTGTTGGAAGCCTGGCGCATCGTGGACGAGACGCTTTCGGGCTGTCGTTCCGTCGTGCCGTATGAGCGCGGTAGCTGGGGTCCTCCCGAGGCGGACGTCCTGCTTCGGCCCGACTGGTCGTGGATCACGAGATGATCGCAGGCGAGGAGCACTGATGCGAATCATCGTCGCGGGGTCGGACTTGGTCGAAGTCGCTAGTGGCGTGCTTGCCGGTGCGCTTCACGAGTGCTTGGAGCAGGGCGACCGCGTCTCGTTGGCGCTTTCGGGCGGGAGAACACCTTGGCCCGTGTTTCGCTCGCTTGCCGAGACCAAGCTCGATTGGGCGCGCGTCGACGTTTACCAGGTCGACGAGCGGGTCGCGCCGGAGGGTGATCCGGCGCGCAACCTGACGGGGCTCCGCGAGGCACTGCTCGACCGCGTACCGGTTACGGTCCACCCCATGCCGGTGAATGAGCCAGACCTCGAAGCCGCCGCCGAGCGATACGCCGCATCGCTCCCGCCGGTGCTCGACATCGTTCACCTCGGGCTGGGCGTCGATGGACACACGGCCTCGCTCGTTCCCGACGATCCCGTGCTCGAGACCGATCGGACCGTGGCGATGACGCAGTTGTATGAGGGCCGCGCGCGGATGACGCTCACGTTTCCAGCGCTCGAGCGTGCCGCCCGAATCGTGTGGATCGTCGCAGGCGCCGACAAGGCGCCGATGCTCACCCGACTGCGTGCCGCCGATCCAAGCATTCCCGCAGGCCGGGTGTCGCAGGCACGAGCGCTTCTCGTCACCGACGAGGTCTCACCCTGATGACGGTCGAGTGGTTCGTCACCGACCGCAGCCTCGCGACCATGATTCTCGAGCGATTGGGCCCTGGCTTGGACTCGACGCCCGGCTCGACGATTTCTACTCTTCAACCACCGCT
>JAHELW010000014.1 GCA_024643985.1 Myxococcales bacterium
CTGCCCACTGATTGCTGTGGAGAGGCAAGACGTCTGCCTAGGGGCTCGGTAGTGCAGCCTCGAAATTCGGGTTTTCGCGGTGTGGGTCGTAAGTGGTTGAGATCAGGGAGGTTGTGGAGGGGGAGACTGTCCCCGGGTTAGCGGGTGAACTTGCGGTACTTGATTCGGTGGGGGATGTCGGCTTCGGTGCCTAGGCGGGCTTTGCGGTCGGCCGCGTAGTCGGCGTAGCTGCCCTCGTGCCAGACGACTTGGCTGTCGCTTTCGAAGGCGAGGATGTGCGTGCAGATGCGGTCGAGGTACCAGCGATCGTGGCTGATGATCATCGCGCATCCGGGGAAGCTGAGAATCGCCTCTTCGAGCGATCGAAGCGTTTCGACGTCGATGTCGTTGGTCGGTTCGTCCAACAAGAGCACGTTTCCGCCGCTCTTGAGGAGCTTGGCGAGGTGCACGCGATTCCGTTCGCCGCCCGAGAGGTTCTTGACCGGCTTTTGCTGGTCGCTCCCGCGGAAGTTGAACCAGCCGACGTATGCGCGCGACTTTACCGTGCCACCTCCGACGTCGATCTCGTCGGCGCCCCCGGTGATTTCCTTGAACACGGTGTTGGCACCGTCGAGCGCATCGCGGCTCTGGTCGACGTACGACAGCTCGACGGTATCGCCCACGTTGATCGCGCCAGCGTCGGGCTTTTCCTCGCCGACGAGCATGCGGAAGAGCGTCGTCTTGCCGGCGCCGTTCGGCCCGACGATGCCGACGATCGCGCCGCGCGGCACGCGAAAGCTCAGGTCTTCGAACAGGAGCTTGTCACCGTAGGCCTTCGTGACGCCTTCGACCTCGAACACCTGCGTACCGAGGCGCGGACCCGGCGGAATCCGAATCTCGTTTGGATCGCGGCGACCCTTGGCTGCGTCGGCGACGAGGCTCTCGAACGCGGTGATGCGGGCTTTGCTCTTGGCCTGCCGGGCCTTCGGCGACGAGCGCACCCATTCGAGCTCGCGCGCGATCTTGCGTTTGCGGGCGCTGTCCTGCTTTTCCTCTTGCTGAAGGCGCGCCTCCTTGGCCTCGAGCCACTGCGAGTAGTTTCCTTCGAAAGGGTGCGCCTCGCCGCGGTCGAGCTCGAGAATCCAATCGACGATTTCGTCGAGGAAGTACCGATCGTGCGTGACCAGGATGACGCAGCCCGGATACTTCTGAAGATAGCCCTGAAGCCAGGCGACCGACTCGGCGTCGAGATGGTTCGTCGGCTCGTCGAGCAGCAGAAGATCGGGCTTTTCGAGCAGCAGCCGGCAAAGCGCGACGCGACGCTTCTCGCCACCCGAGAGCGATTTCGGGTCGGCCTCTGCCGGAGGAAGCCGAAGCGCATCCATCGCGATCTCGAGCGTGCTCTCGAGGTTCCAGCCGTCGACGGCATCGATCTTGTCTTGCAGCGCGCCCTGTTTTTCGAGCAGCTTCGCCATTTCCTCGTCGCTCATCGGCTCTCCGAGCTTCATGCTGAGCTCGTTGAACTCGTCGAGGACGGCGCGGACGGGCGCGACCCCCGCCTCGACCGCCTCCAGCACCGTCTTCGCATCGCCGAGATCCGGCTCCTGCTGGAGGTAGCCGACTTTGGCACCCGGCCGAAGCCATGCCTCTCCGGTGAAGCTCTCGTCGAGACCCGCCATGATGCGAAGCAGGGACGACTTACCGGTGCCGTTAACGCCGATGACCCCTATCTTGGCGTCCGGAAAGAACGAGAGATAGAGGTCTTCGATGATCTTCTTGTCCGGAGGATGAACCTTCGTCACCCCCTTCATCGTGAAGATGAACTCTGCCATGGGCTAGTGCGCTACGCGTCTCCTCGTCGCCCACATAGCAACGATGGCGAAGGCAATCCAACCGGCCGTCGCGGTTTTCGCAGGACTGATCGAGCAGCCTTCCGGCGTCGGCCCCTTGCCTTCGTTCTTCGACTCGGGCTCTCCTTTCGGCGCCGCCTCGAGCTTGCCCGCCTCGAGGTCGAGCTCCGGGATGTCCGTCCGGATCAGTCCAGGCAGCTGGTTGGTGAGCGTGGCACCCGTCGCGCCTTTGAGCGCGGTGTTGCCGGCCGCAAACGGGCGGGGCGTCGAGCCGCCGGGAGGCCCTCCCCACGTCCCACGCACCGGATTCTCGCATGCGATCTCGCCCTCCCACCGGTGTAGGATCACGTAGCGCCCTTGGAAGTTGTTGAAGCTCGATGCTTGGGCACGGCGCTCCTGGAGATCTCCGTTTTGGTCGGGCATGCCGCGACCGCCGACGATCGGACCGGCTGCGCGAAAGACGAGGTCCTCCCCGAGGTCGTCCTTTGCGTAGCGGTAGTGCAAGCGCGTCAGCACGAATCCCGAGGGTCGCCAGCGCGGTGGAGGCCGCCGGCGTGGCACGACACCGGGGATGTCGGAGTAGGGGTCCTTCTCGGTCGGCACCAGCACGTCGGCTCCGAGCGTCGCGAGCTCGTCGGGACGAAGCGGCGGCTCGGGACACGGGTCGCACGTCATCGCATCCCACGAGTACTCGGTGACCACGGCGCCGGGGTTCTTCTCGAGCGTCCGCTCGAAAAGCGCGTCGTAAAACGCGCCAAAGCTCTTCCGAACGCTATCGTCGACCCGAATGTTGGTGGGGATCGACGCGTTCTTGTAGTTCGCCACCTCGTAGCGCTGCTGCTTTCCGAGGAGGTGAACGATCAGGTCCTGCTTCCCGGCGCTGTTCAAAAGCCCGAGGCGCACGGGAAGCGTGAAAGTGGGCGCATCGTAGTGAAAGCGAAGCGGAGACAGCACCGCGCTCCCGTCCTGGAACTTCACCTTCTTCGCATCGACCTTCGCCACGAAGAACTTCGTGTCCTGCTCCACGTACGGTCGCAGGACTTTTTCCGCCCCCTTGGGGATGTTGTACTCGTTCTTGCGAAGCCACTTGTCGAGGCCGCTCGAGTCGTTGGCGCTCAGGATGACGATGTCGTACTCCGCCACCTTGAACTGGGCTTCGATCGTGACGCCGTACTTGTCCTCCTCGGCCGCATCTGCGACCGACTTCGAGCGACGCATGGCCGGAGCACCCGCGGCCATCTCGTAGACGACCATCGGCCTGCACGGGTCCTGCTCCCAGTACTCCACCAGGCGGGGCGCTGCGAGCTTGTCCACGCGGGCAAAGATCTCAGGCGGCAGTGTCTTCACGTTGTCCTTTTGCAGAACGACCGGCACCGGGACGACCATCGCGAAGTCCTCCGGCGGCCCCTGGTAGTTGTTTTGCATCGAAAGGACGGTCCGCGTGCCTTCGCGCATCATCACGACCATCGTCGCGTTGTTGTAGAGCGAGGCGTCGGCCCCGCTCACGTAAAAGCCACAAAACGCGCGCGTCGTCGTCGGCAAAGCCAAAGCAGCGCACAAGCCCAAAACAGCGATTCCATGCTTCATCGGTTAGCTCCTTGCGCACTAGACGCGCGAGATCGCGATTTGGATCTATTTTTTGGAAAGCCCGCGAATTTCGGGCCGGTGGGCGGGCTAGTTCTTGATGTCGAGCAGCTCGACGTCGAAGACCAGCATGCCCTGAGGCCGGCCGGGCCGGCCCTTGTAGGCCAGCTCCTCGGGAATCCAGAGACGGCGCTTTTCGCCGGCGACCATGAGCTGCAGCCCCTCGGTCCAGCCCGGAATCACCTGGTTCAGGCCGAAGGTGGCGGGCGAGCCGCGGACGATTGAGCTGTCGAACATCTTCCCGTCGGTGGTCCAACCCGTGTAGTGCACGGTCACGACGCTCGTCGCCGTGGGGTGCTCCTTGCCGGTGCCCTTCTTCAGAACCCGCGAGCCGAGGCCGGAGTCCGTCTTCTTCGCGTTCTTGGGAATCCCGGCAACGTCCTTCGGCGCCTCAGGCGGCTTCGGGGCTTCCTTGAAGCTCAGGAGCTCGACGTCGAACACCAACGTTCCACGCGGTGGGCCGAACGCCGCGTGCGGGTCCTGCGTCTTCGGCGGATCGCCGTACGCGAGGCTCCCCGGGATCCAGAAGCGGCGCTTTTCGCCCGCGACCATGAGCTGTACGCCCTCGGTCCAGCCTTTGATCACGCGGTTGAGCGGAAACTCCGCTGGCTTTCCGCGCTTGGTCGAGCTGTCGAACATGCGGCCGTCGGTGGTCCACCCCGTGTAGTTGACGGTGACGATGTCCCACTCCTTCGGATGCGCGTCGCCCGTGCCCTTCTGCAGCACGGTCCACGCGAGACCCGACTCGCTCCGCTCCGCGTTTTCGGGTGGGGCAGCGACGTCGGGCGGCGCCGGGATGTCGGCGGGCTTTGCGGGAGGAGGCGGCGCCTTTTCAGGCGTGGCGGCTTGCTCTTCGGCCTCGGCTTTTTCGGCGGGCGCCTCCGTCTCGGCGGCGGCCTCTTCCTCGGCGGGCTCGGGCGCGCTGCTCTTGCAGGCAGACAGCGCGGCGGCGAGCACCACGCAGCACAGAAGGGTCCAGAAACTTCTCATGCGGGCGTCCTAGCCGACCCCGCGCCCTCTGTCTACTTCTCCAATCGAGGCGACGAATCGGAGCCGTCGCGGACCTCGACGACCTCGACGACCTCACCCTCGACGTCGATGACGCCTGACGCTCCCCCTGACCCGGGATTGTAGCCGGGGGCATACACTTGTACCCGGCCGGCGGCGATCTGACGTTCGAACCAGCGGCGTACCGCGCCGGCAATGAGACGGCGCGAGGGTGGCATCACCATCGAGAGACCCGCGATGTCTGTGAGGATACCCGGCGTGATCAGCATCAGCCCGCCAACGAAGATCAGGAATCCGTCGATGACCCCGTCTTTCGGAAGCTCTTGGCGTGCCAGCGCGTCCTGCCAGCGCCGAATGACGCGAGCACCTTCGAGTCGAGCGAACCATGCGCCGAGCGCACCGGTCACCAAGACCAGCAAGATCGTCGCCGGTGCACCGAGCATCCGCCCGACCGCGATGAGCAGATAGAGCTCGACCAGCGGAACGACGGTGAATAGCAGAAAAAGGCGACCCACGAACAGAACCTAAGTCCGTTCGAGTGCCTGCGCTACCCACGCTTTGTTTGGCGCAACCGGCGTTCTGCCGTAAACCCGGCGCCTATGGACGCGCCGGCGGACCAGTCGATGAGCCCGAAGTGGGGACTCCGATGTGTGCTCGGCGGCGCGCTGATGGGGCTCGCCAACCTCGTACCCGGCATCAGCGGCGGCACGATGTTGCTGGCTGCGGGCATTTACCCGCGGTTCATTCAGGCGCTCGCCGACCTTAGCGCGCTCCGTTTTCGAAAGAGCTCGGTTTTCGTGCTGGCGCTCGTCGGGATTGCAGCCGCGGCCGCGATCATGCTCGGCGCGGGTCCGGTCAAGAACGCGGTCGTGGAACACCGTTGGGCGATGTACAGCATCTTCATCGGACTCACGCTCGGGGGTGTACCGGTGCTCTGGCAGATGGCGCGTCCCGCGGCGAACGCGTTTTGGGCCGGCATGATCGTCGGCCTGATCGCCATGGTGGTACTGGCTTGGCTCCAGTTTCGGGGCGCCAGCTCGGGTGCGAGCCGCGAAGGCGTGGCGATGATGTTCGTCGCCGGTGTCGCCGGTGCGAGCGCGATGATCCTGCCGGGCGTGAGCGGAGGGTATTTGCTTTTGGTGTTGGGCGTGTACGTCCCGGTGCTCGCTGCAATCGATTCCATCGTGGTCGCGCTCCGGGCAGGAGATTTCGCGAGCGCACAGGATCCCGTGCTCACCGTCGCGCTCCCGATCGGCATCGGCGTCGGGGTCGGCATTTTGGTCGTGAGCAACGTGATTCGTGTCGTCCTCGAGAAGTACGAGCAGCCGACCCTCGGCGTTCTCATGGGCCTTCTAGTCGGCGCCATCTTCGGCCTCTGGCCGTTTCAAGAAGGCGTGCCTCCGCAGGTGGGCGAAGTGTTCAAAGGTCAGGTGCTCACCGCGGAAGGCCTCGCCGAAATCACCCCGGACAAGTACCCCACCGAGCTCTATGCGCCGACGTTCTCGAACATCATGATGGCCGTCGGCCTGATCGGAGTGGGCTACATGATCACGACCCTGATAGCCAAAGCAGGCGGCGCCAGCCCTAGGGGACAGTCTCCCCCCTCCCAAACCCCCTGATTCCAACCACTTACGACCCACACCGCGAAAACCCGAATTCGCCCTGCATACGGGGCTCGGAAAAAACACGACGCGGGCGCTCCGCGGATCGGAGCGGGAGGGCCTGCCCGCAAGGCCGGAGAATCGGTCGCGACGCCCGTGCTCGCGAGCGGGTGCCCGCTCGCTACGCTCGCCCCCACTCGCTGTGCTGGGCATCCCGACCGATTCTCCTCCGCATACGTCCTACCGCTGCGTACGGAATCCAGGTTTTCGCGGTGTGGGTTGCAACACCTTGAAATGACAGCCCTCCGAGAGGGGGAGCATGTCCCCCCTCTTGATGCATCACGCCCGCCCGTCTAGAGGCAAGACGTCTGCCTAGGGGCTCGGAAAAAACGCGACGTGGGTCGGAGCGGACGTGCCAAGTGACAATCGCCAAGACAGCAACCACCCGCGATTGGCGCGCAGCCCGAGGAGCGGCGTGCGTGGCCTACACCTCCAGTCTTACGGGCCACCTTTGCAGGCCGCTCCGATCCGCGGAGCGCCCGCGTCGTGTTTTTTCCGTGCCCCGTATGCGCGGTAGCGCTGCCTCAAATTCGGGTTTTCGCGGTGTGGGTCGTAAGTGGTTGAAAAGACCGCGGTCGCGAGGGGGGAGACTGTCCCCTAGTCTTCGAGGAGGGTTTTGTGGATGATGATGCGTCGGCAGTGGGGGCACTGGTGGAGCTCGTTGGCGCGCTGGAGCTCGATCGTGAGCTGCGGAGGGAGCGCCATCCGGCATGCGCTGCACGTACCGTCTTTGATGATGATCACCGCGTTGGTGAGGCCGCCTCGAAGACGCTCGTAGCGTTTCACGACGTTCTTCGGCACCTTCGCCGCGAGATCCTCGCGCCCGTCGAGCAGCTTGCCCCGCTGCTCTTCGAGCTCCGCGACGCGGGCCTTCGACGACTCTTCCTGCGTTTGAAGCACGCCTTTGGCTTCTTCGAAATCCTTCTCGCGTTCGGCAAGTGACGCCGTCTTTGCCTCGATCGTGTCGCCGATCCGGCTCAGCTCTTCCTCGCGCTCCTTGATGGCGCGGCGGTTGGCTTCTACTTCGCGCTCGGCGGCGCTCGCCTCACGCATGTTCGCCGCTTGCGCCACTTTCTTCCGTGCTCTCTGAAGCCCCTCGCCTCGCTCTTTGAGCTCCGCCCCCTGTTGAGCTTTGAGCTGCTCCGCCTCGACAAGCTGTTGGCGCTCCTGCGCGAGCATGTTCTCCAGCATCTGTACGCTGGCCCGCAGCTCTTCGAGCTCCTGCGGTATCGTCTTCAGCTCGGCGTCGATGTCGCGAGCCGAGTCATCCATTTCAGCAAGCTTTGCCAGCGCTACGAGCTCTTCGCGCAACGATCGCCTCCGTCAGCATCCAAATCTGGCGGGGCTGTAGCGTGCCTAGTCGGAGGACGCAAGAGAACCGTAGTGTGTCATCCCCCGCGAGCCCGAAGGGCGAAGCCCGGCGCGAAGCGCCGGGTTTAAACTAGTAGGCCCACCTGGACTCGAACCAGGAACAACCCGGTTATGAGCCGGGGGCTCTAACCAATTGAGCTATGGGCCCTCAGGCGACTTGTAGCGTGAAGTCCCCAGCGTGGCGAGTCACAGGAGATCCGGCCACCCCGGGCCCTCTAGTTGTCCATGAAGGAGCGCAGCTGCTTCGAACGGCTTGGGTGCCTCAGCTTGCGGAGCGCCTTTGCCTCGATTTGGCGGATGCGCTCGCGCGTGACCTCGAAGTCCTGGCCCACTTCCTCGAGGGTGTGGTCGCTCTTTTCGCCGATGCCGAAGCGCATGCGCAAGACCTTCTCTTCGCGGGGAGTCAAAGTCTTCAACACCCGCCGCGTCTGATCCTCGAGGTTGCCGCCGATGACGGCTTCCACCGGAGACACCGCGTTCTTGTCCTCGATGAAATCCCCGAGATGGCTGTCCTCTTCCTCGCCGATCGGAGTCTCGAGACTGATCGGCTCCTTGGCGATCTTCAAGACCTTGCGAACCTTCTCGAGCGGCATCTCCATGCGCTCTGCGATCTCCTCGGGATCGGGCTCGCGACCGAGCTCCTGCACCAGGTAGCGCGATGTTCGAATCAGCTTGTTGATCGTTTCGATCATGTGGACGGGAATGCGGATGGTGCGAGCCTGGTCGGCGATCGCACGGGTGATGGCCTGACGGATCCACCACGTCGCATACGTCGAGAACTTGTAGCCTCGGCGGTACTCGAATTTGTCGACCGCCTTCATGAGGCCGATGTTGCCTTCCTGAATCAGATCGAGGAACTGCAGCCCGCGGTTCGTGTACTTCTTCGCGATCGAGACCACGAGGCGCAGGTTCGCTTCGACCAACTCTGCTTTGGCTCGCTCGGTCTGCCGCTCGCCTTCCGCGAGGGCGCGATAGGTGTCGCGCAACCGCTCGACCGGCTGCCCCATGTCCTCTTCGACGTCGACGATCGCCTTCTGCGCATCACGGATGTGCTCCTCGGAAAGCAGGATCTGCTCCTCGGACCCGTACTTCCGCAGCACCCGCTTCTCGACCGACTTGCTTTCCTGCATGTCGCGCACGACGCGCTTCATGTCTTTGTACTTGAGTCCGCCGACACGCGCCTCGGCTTCGTTCATCTCTCGCTCCGCGCGCTCCACTCGGCGGATGTACCCCTTGATGCGTGCAACGACGCGATCGATTTGCTTCTTCGTGAGGTTGAGCTCCCGCAAGAGAGCGATCCGCTCGTCGCGGTGCTTGTCGAGCTGCGCGGTATACTGCTTCTTGCTTCGATCGGAGACGCGACGCTTGCTGTCGAGCTCGTTCTGAACCTTGGTCATGGACGACTCGATGCGCTTGACCTTGTCGAATAGCTTGAGCGCCCGAACCTTTGCCGCTTCGAAGTCGACCTCTTCTTCCTTGTCGAGATCCCGCACGACGTCCTTGACCCGCAGCTTGCCCTTTCGAAGGCTCTCGCCGATCTCGAGGATCTCCGCCACGCCGACGCGGGAGGCCAAAATCACCTCGAAAATCTTGTCTTCCCCCTCTTCGATGCGCTTCGCGATCTCGACCTCGCCTTCGCGGGTGAGGAGAGACACCGACCCCATCTTGCGGAGGTACATCCGAACCGGATCGTTCGACTTCTGTGCGTAGCCGTCATCGGCGGGCGGTGGGATCGTGGACGGGCGCCGCGCCGAGCTTCGGGTGGCGGCGACGGGAACCTCGCTCGTTCGACTCTGTCCTTCGGGCGCGCCATCGACGACGTCGATGTCTTCGCTCTTGAGCCACACCATGAGGTCATCGATCTGATCCGAGGTCACCATGTCCGGAGGCAACGCTTCGTTGAGCTCGTCGTACGTGAGATGACCCTGTACGCGGCCGCGCTCCAGTAAAACCTGAACCTCTTTGCGTTCGCGACCCTTCAGCTTCGGGACCACTCGCGACACGGGTTCCGACTTGAATTTCGAATCGGTCGATCCCCCGCCACGTACTGAGCTCTTGCTCGCCATCTTCACCTCTGCTTCGGATTCGCTTTGAGCTTGTGGGCGCTGCGCGTCAGCTCCACGAACTCGCGTGTGAGCCCCGCTGCAAGCGCATCGTCGCCAACTCGGCGCGCTTCGACGATGCGTTGTTGCAAACGAGGCAACTCTCGTTCGATGCTCTTACGTTCCAGAAGCGGCAGGCCGTCGTCGAGGATTTCACGCGCCTCGTCGATGCTGTGCTGCTGCACCGCCAGCTTTGCCTCTAACCACGGCCTGAGCTGATTGTCCTTCAACTCGTCGAGCAAGGCCGTGACATCGAGCGATCCCTGCCTGTCCACCATCCGCAAGATAGAATCAAAGATGGCGCGAAGATCTTGACTCGTCAAAAGCTGCGGAAGCTTCTCGATCCCTTCTTCGTGTACGAGCGTCGGTTGATCGATCAAAACCGAAATCAACTTCAACTGTAACTCCGACACTGGCGGTGCAATCGTCTGCTGCACTGCGTCACGAGGCGCGGACGTCGACCGTTGCGTACGACCGAGTCCTCGACGGAGCTCGCGTCGCACCAAACCAACGTCTGCGATGCCGAATTTGCGCGCGAGGCGTTCGACGTAGAGCCCTCGTTCGATCGGGCTTTCGACCTTGGCAAGAATCGGACCAAGTTTAGCGATCGCCTCGGCCTTGGCGTGCGGATTCGGCTCCGTCACGTCGGCAGCCTCGTCGATTAAATGTTCGATTATGGTAGGCGCGCTCACGATTCTCGTACGCAGCGAGTCGGCGCCCTGCTCTCTCAGGAAGCTGTCGGGATCCGAGCCCGGAGGAAGCGTCACGACGTGAGCGGCGAGAGCTGCCTTCGTCAGAACGCCGTACGCCTCGCGCACCGCTTTGCGCCCGGCACTGTCGCCGTCGAAAAGAAACGTCACCTTTTCCGCAAACCGTTTGATCAGCTTCGCATGCGCATCGGTGAAGGCAGTACCCATCGGCGCAAGCGCGTTACCGAAGCCAGCTTGGTGCAGAGCGACGAGGTCGAAGTTGCCCTCGCACAGCACGACCGAGCTCTCGCGCCGGATTTCCACGCGACCTTCGTGAAGGCCGTAGAGAATCTCGCCTTTGTGGTAAAGCGCGTTTTCCGGGCTGTTGAGATACTTTGCCGGGGGCTCTTTCGGTTGCTCCATCGCCGGTGCGGGCTCGAGCGCGCGGCCGCTGAACGCAACGACCCTTCCATGCACGTCGGTCACGGGGAACATCAATCGATGGCGAAAGCGGTCGTAGTGGCCGCGCCCGGAGCGCCGCGCGACGATCAGACCGACCGCCTCGGCGTCCGCCGGTGACGCTCCCGACCGCTCCAAGTATCGAGCGAGGACATCCCACCCGTGCGGTGCGTAGCCGAGGCGGAACGTGCGCGCGGACTCCTCGGAGAGCCCTCGGGCGTCGATCTCGGCGCGTGCGATGGCCGCATCCGGATGCTCGCGAAGCTGGTTGCAATAGAACTCGGTCGCCTTCTCCATCAATGAAGCGAGCCGCTCGGTATGCTTCTTGTTACGCTGGTGCTCCGCCTCGCGCTGCGGGTCGTAAACGGGCAGCTGCACGCCGGTCTGCTCCGCGAGATCCCGCGCGACCTCTGGAAACGTCTTGCCCTCGACGTGCATCAGGAACGAAAAGACATCCCCGGACGCTTTGCACCCGAAGCAGTGGTAGAAGCCGCGTTTCGGATGCACGTAGAAGGAGGGGGTCTTCTCGTTGTGGAAGGGACACAGCCCCTTCAGGCTCTGACCGGATTTCTTGAGCACGACGTAGTTGCCGATGATCTCTGCGATCGGAGCCCGCTCGCGGATTTCAGCAATCTTGTCCTCGGAAATCACCGCCGCATCTCGCCACTGCTCGCCCCAGGTGCGAGCCGGGATGAGTGTAAGCGCAGCCTGGTTCTTGGCAAGCGCCCCTTGCCGCTGTAGTTGTGGCGCGATGACTGGCGCGCGCGCATCGCTCACGCGGGTTCTTTCGGTTTACGTCTTCACGTGCCTCGCGGTGTTCGTCGCGACGCGATTCGAGTCGTCACCGGTCGTCGGCAGCTACGTCCACTTAGTCGTTGCTGCGATCTTTCTTCTGACCGCGGTTCGTCTCACGCGCGAGGACCCAGCCCACTACGGCGTGGCGCTCGGCGGGTTGCTGGAGCCCTCCAAGGACGCGCGGGTGCGAGACCCCCTGGGCCTCGTCGACCTCGGCCGCGCGATGGTCCGGGCGACGCCTTCCGCGCTGACCGAAATCGGGATAGCCGCCGGAGTCGCGGCGGTCGTCTTTCCTCTGTACGCCCTCGGCTACTACTGGTGGACCGAGCCCGCGCACGGCTTCGCGCTTCAACTGCCGGCGAGCCCGGGCAGCTTCATCCTCGCGCAGCTCGTCGTCGTGGCACTGCCCGAGGAGGCGTTCTTTCGTGGCTACGTTCAAACCTCGCTGACCGACCGCGCGGCCCGCCGCGCGCGTCTGCTCGGCGTCGAGCTCGCGCCGAGCGCGTGGATTCTTCAGGCGGCGCTCTTCGCAATCGTTCACGTCCTGGTGGAGCCGCACCCGGCGCGGCTCGCGGTCTTCTTTCCGGGCCTGCTCTTCGGATGGCTGAGAGCATCACGCGGAGGCATCGGGGCCGCGATCGCGCTTCACGCGTCGAGCAATCTTTATTCCGAGATTCTCGCGCGGAGTTGGCTATAACTGAGGCATGCAGGCCACTCCGCCGGCCCCGACCATTCTCGAGGAGACGGTCCGACGCGCGCTCGCCGAGGATATCGACCGCGGCGACGTGACGACCGAAGCCTGTGTCTCTCCCGCCGCCATGGGCTCGGCGACCGTCGTCGCGCGCGAGCGTTTGGTGGTGTGCGGGCTCCCCGTGCTCGAAGAGGTCTACGCGCAGGTCGACGCCCTCGTGGACGTCGAGCCGCTCGTGATGGACGGCGACACGGTCGACGCACGCACGCCGATCGCAGCCGTCTCGGGACCGGCCGTTTCCATCCTTCTCGGCGAACGCGTGGCCCTGAACTTCATGCAGCGGCTGACCGGCGTCTCGACGATGACTCGAAGATTCGTCGATGCTCTTCCCGCTGGCTCGCGCACGCGCATCACCGACACACGCAAGACGACACCCGGCCTGCGCGCATTCGAACGCTATGCCGTTCGCTGCGGCGGCGGCTTCAACCACCGCGAGGACCTCGGGGCCGCGGTGCTCATCAAGGACAACCACATCGCCGCCGCCGGCGGGTGTCGCCAGGCGATCGAGCGCGCAAAGGCCTATGCCCCTCACACCGCGCGCATCGAGTGCGAGGTCGACACGAGAGCGCAACTCGATGAAGCGCTCGACGCCGGGGCAGACATCGTGATGCTGGACAACTTCGACGACGACGAGGTGCGTGATGCGCTGCCCGTCATCGGCGATCGGGCCATCGTCGAGGTGTCCGGCGGGATTACGCTCGAAAGGGTCGCGACCCTGGGCGCGCTCGGAGTCGACGTGATCAGCGTAGGCGCGCTGACCCACTCCTCTCCCTCCTGCGACCTCGGTCTCGACTGGGGTTGACGGTATGAACGACCTCGAGCCCGATCGGCTTCGCGAATTCATCACCGGCCGGTGGGGCGCGTCGCTCGACGTGCGCGAACAGACCGAGTCGACGATGGACGACGCATCGGCGGCAGCAGCCGAAGGTGCGGCGGACGGGCACGTGGTGCTCGCCGATCAGCAGACGCGAGGACGCGGCGCCCACGGCCGCTCCTGGCTTTCCCCCGCGAAGAGCGACCTCTATTTCTCGATCGTCGCGCGTCCCGACGTGGCGCCGAGCTCGATGGCGCTGATCACGCTGGCGACGGGCCTCGGAGTGCGCGACGCGGTGGCGTCGCTCCTGCCGGACGCTTCGGTCGTCGTGAAATGGCCCAACGACATCTGGATCGACCGCCGCAAATGCGCGGGGATCCTGGTCGAGAGCCGGATGCTCGGCTCGAAGATCGACGCAGTGATCATCGGTGTTGGCCTCAACGTCAACCGCATGGAGTGGCCCGAAGAGCTCGCTGGGCTCGCCACGTCACTGCGAATGGAGGAGGCGAGTCACGCCCAGCTCGACCGCGGCCGGGTGCTTGGCGCCGTGCTCTCGCACGTCGAGCGCTCGGTCGGCAGCTTCGTGCGGGATGGCGCAACCGTCTTGGTGAACGCGCTCAGACCACACCTGGCGCTGGTCGGCGAAGCGGTTCGCTGGGAGGAAGGTGAAGGGACGTTCGAGGGCATCGAGGCCGACGGGGCCGCGCGCGTGCGTTTCAGGGGCGAGGTCGTCGCGCTTCACGCCGCCCGTCTCGAGCCGGTTGCAGAGCAGGCCTAGCGCTTGCTCGCAGATCGGTTGCGCACCACAAACGCAGCATGACCTTCGAGCGTGAGATCGAATGGCTGAGGAGCACCGTCGGCGTCTTGGCGTTGGAGGGGCGCTCGGTGGTCGCCGTGACGGGCGAAGACGCCTATGAATGGCTGCAAGGCCAGCTCACCAATCAATGCGAGGGAGCGAAGCCGGGGGACGCCGTGTACGGCTTCATCCTCACGCTGAAGGGCCGGGTCATGGCGGACACCTGGGCTCTCTTCGACGAAGACGCCATCTGGCTCGATGTCCCGGAAGACGATGTCGATGCGCTGATCGAACGACTCGACCGCTACGTGATCATGGAGGACGTCGAGCTCGAGCGGCGCGACGACCTTCGGTGGCTCGCCGCGCAAGGCCCGCGCGCGGACGAGGTCGAGGGCGTCGGCTGGCCGGTCGATCGACTTGGCTTTGGCGGTGTCCAGTGGATGGTGCCGGCTGACGATCTGCGCGAGAGCCTCCAGAGAGCGGCGGCCAGCGCCGCGGCGGCGAGCGGGGGAAGGGTCAGCCCCGAGGCCTGGGCGATGGCCCACGTGGCGGAAGGGAGACCGCGCTTCGGCGTCGATTTCGGGCCGTGGACGTACCCCCAGGAAAGCGGCCTCACGAACTTGGCGGTTTCCTTCAACAAGGGTTGCTACGTCGGGCAGGAGACCGTCGTCATGCTCGAAAACCGCGGCCGAGCACCGAAGGCTCTCTGGCGTTGGCATCTGGAAAGCCCCGAGCTGCCGGCCGCGGGAAGCGAGATCCTTCGCGCGGGCACACCGGTTGGAGAAGTAACCTCAGCGGCCCGCGTCGAAGGGCGAACGCTCGCTCTCGGCTTTCTCAAGCGGGGACACGAAGACGAGCTCGAGGATCTCGAGATCCTGGGTCATTCCGCGAAGCCGCTCGGACCCGTAGCGGACGCGCTCGCGCCTGAGCCCGCCAGCTGACGTAACGGAACCCGGACAGCTGGCGCGCGAGGAGAGGTGACCTTATAGTGGCCCCATAGGAGAATCATGCTGAATCTGACCCCACGCGCAGCCGACAAGGTGAAAGAGATCCGGGATTCCGAGGGGCTGGCCGGCCAAGGGCTCAGAGTTCGGGTCATCGGCGGCGGTTGTGCCGGTTTTTCCTATGATTTGTTCTTCGAAGACGAAACGTCCGACCTCGATCAGACCTTCGAATCGCATGGGATTCCCATCTACGTCGACATGATGAGCGCCCAGTACCTCGACGGTACCGAGATCGACTACGTCGAGGGGCTCCAGGGCGCAGGCTTCAAATTCGTGAACCCGCAGGCCAAACAGACCTGTGGCTGCGGATCGAGCTTCGCGACCTAATTCACTATTGATTTCAGCAGGTTGACAAAGACGGACAATTTTTTGTCCAAGTCTTGTCTAATTTCTCTTGCGGTCTTGTCCAGAAAGATCCATACCTTTGTTAGACAGGAGTTAGACAGAGCGCTTGACTTTTGTCGGTAACGTAACGTAACGATACGCATAGAGGACAAGACCATGCAATCATCCGCCTCCCTCGATCGATACATCCAGCAAGTCCGGGCCATCCCCAAGCTGTCGCGCGAAGAAGAGCACGAGCTCGCTCTGAAAGTCGTCGACGGCGACCAGGCCGCTGCAGACAAGCTCGTCGAAGCAAATCTTCGATACGTGATTGCAATCGCGCTTCAGTACCGCCGCTACGGGGTCAAGCTCGGAGACTTGATTGCAGAGGGCAGCGTCGGCCTGGTGACGGCCGTGCGTAAGTTCGACCCCCACCGCGGCACGCGCTTCGTGACGTACGCGGGTTACTGGATTCGCGCGTTCGTGCTCGAAGCAGTGGTCCGGTCGAGCACCATGGTCGGAGCTGGCTCGGGGCCGTTCCGCTCGAAGCTCTTCTTCCGCCTGCGCCGTGAGCGCGCTCGGCTCTCGAATCTCATTTCGGACCCCAACGAGCTCATCGAGCGTCTCGCCGCGGATTTCGACACGACCAAGGAAAAGATGACGGAGCTTCTTCGTCGGCTCGATCAGCGCGAGATTTCGCTCGACGCCCCTGCGTATCACGACTCGGACTCGACGCTGGTCGAAATGCTTCCAGGGGCCGCCGAGCCTCAGGACGCGGTCGTCGCGCGACGCCGGCGACACAGCGGGATCCAGACACGGCTCGCCGGAGCGCTTGCGGTGCTCGATGACCGAGAGCGCCTCATCGTAGAAAAGCGAATCCTCAGCGACGACTCGGCTTCGCTCGCCTCGCTCGGACGAGAGCTCGGTGTCAGCCGTGAACGGGCTCGACAGCTCGAGGCTCGCGCGAAGCGAAAGCTGGCAGAAGAGCTGAAGGATCTCGCCCCAGCCGCCTGAGGCCGGGTCTCCGGACGCGGCGCGCAGTCCGTGTACGCGGCTTCGAAAATGTAGGGAAAAGCCTCACAGACCCGTCACCGATGCGCCGCTGCGAGAGCCGGGGTAGCATGTAGGCCAGGATGGGTTTTGAGGACGGGGACATCACGGCGCTTCGCCGCGAGGCCACAGAGGAGGTGGGCCAAGACGACCTCGTCGACGAGCCCGACTCCCTCCATCCACCCACCCCGCCGCCCCGCCGGGCAGCGCCCTCCGAGGCTAGGCCCCGGCCCGCGCCGGTGGACCGCACGCGGCGCGCGCGTGAATGGATCGAGGAGTGCCAGCGAGAGCTCGGGACCCAACCGGACGACCGGCGAGCCGGACGCCTCTATTTCGAGATGGCGCGCACCTGCGAGAGCGCGCTCGAAGACACCCGACGCGCGCTTCAGTACTACCAGGCGACACTGGAGCACTCTCCCGACTACGTACCTGCAATCAGGGCCGCTCGGCGCCTCTTGCTGGGCTCGCGCATGTTTCAGGAAGCGCTCGCGCTGTTCGATGCCGAGGCACGGGTCACTCGGCAGCCGCGCGACAAAGCCACTCTCTTTTTTCTCAAAGGCCGCCTGCTCGAGGACGTGCTTGGAAACCGAGACGAAGCAGAAGAGGCCTACCACACGGCGCGCGCGCTCGATCGATCGCATGCCGCCATCCTTCGGGCAGCCGAGCAGCGTTCGTTCGCCACGAGGAAGTGGCGAGAAGTCGATCGCAATCTCGCAGAGCTCGCCAATGCTGCCGCCTCGGAAGACTCGCATCGGGCGGCGCTGATCGTTCGTCGCGCCCAGCTCCTCGAAAGCCGACAGCACCGTCCTGAACAGGCGGCGGAGCTCTACGAGACGGCGCTTCAGCTCGACGCCAATGCGACGATCGCCGTGCAGGCTCTGAAGCGGCTCTACTATGGTCAGCGCAGGTGGCGAGACTTGATCCGTACGCTGGAAGCCGAAGCCAAGCTTGCAGGCGATCCGGCGCTCAAGGCCTCGTCCTTGTACCGCGCCGCGCGCATTCAGGGGGAGCACCTCGGCAACCGCGACGAGGCAATCCGGGTGCTCGAAGAGGCGCGCACGCTGCAACCAGCCGATCCCTTGATCCTCGGAGAGCTGGCGCGGCACTACGAGTCTGGGCAGCAGCTTCAACCCCTGGTCGAGACGCTCGAGGCGCTCGCCGACGCCACCGAGGACTCGGCGGAAAAGCTCACCTTCACGCAGCGCATCGCGCGGCTCTACGAAGAAGAGCTCGGCGACGTCGACCAGGCGATCGCCTGGCACGAGCGTGCGGTAGCGCTCGATCCGACCTCGCTCTCGAGCCTGCAAGCCCTGAGCCTTCTCTATCGGCTTCGCAGCGCATGGCCGAAGCTAATCGACATGTGCATTCAAGAGGCTCGCTACACCACCGATGCACAGCGTCGCGCCGACGCCCACGCGCGCGCAGCGGAGATCTACGAGGGGAAGCTTCAGGCGATCGACGACGCCATCGATCACTATCATCGGGCGCTCAACGCGATGCCAGACCACGCAACGGCGTTCAAGGCGCTCGCTCGACTGTTGTCGGACGTGCACAGACCGAAAGAGCTCATTCAGCTCTACGAGAACGCGCTCGATAGGGCGAGTGGCACGCGCTCGGTTTCATATCTGTTCAAGATCGCACAGCTCTATGAAGACGTCCTCGAGGAACACGCGCTTGCGGCACAGACTTACAAACGCGTTCTCCAGCAGGACGCGGGTAATCTTGCGGCCGTCCACGCATGGCAGCGGTCCGCAGCGCGCGCGCATCGGTCGAGGGAGCTGCTCGAAGCGCTCGACTACGAAATCGAGCTGACCGTCGAGAGGGATCGGCTGGTCGCATTGCTGCACCGTGCTGGCGAGGTGCTCGATGAGCAGCTCGAAGACCGCGACGAAGCAATCATTCGATACCGCCGAGCGCTCGACAAAGATCCGCGCCACGTGCCGACGCTATCGAGCCTCGGGCGGCTTTATTATGCAGCGGGTCGCTGGAACGACCTGCTCGACGTGTACGCCCAGGAGCTCAGGCTCACCTCGGCCAAAGGACGCCGCGTCGCACTTCTTCAGAAGATGGCCGAGATTTCGCGCGACCGGCTGGGGAGCGACGGGGATGCGCTGCGGTACCATCGCGAGGCGATCAAGGTGGACCCCGGGCACGCGCCTTCTTTGCAGGAGCTCGCGCGGGAGCTACGAGAGCGTGGCGCTTGGGAAGAGCTCGTCGACGTCCTCGAGCTTCAGCTTCGAAACTCCAGCGCTGTCCGTGTACGAGCGCGCGCGGCTTTCTTGCTCGGCCAAGTGTACGAGGAGCACCTCGAGGACCGGACGAAGGCCGTCACTTCCTACGAGGCCGCCGTCTCCGCGGACGCGGCCTACCGCCCGGCGATCGACGCGTTGGCACGGGTCCGCGCAGAAGCCGAGGACTGGACCCACCTCCTTTCGGACATCGAACGAGAGCTGAAGCTCGCCGAGGATCCGGGCCAGAGGGTCGCCTTATACGCGCGCAAGGCACAGGTTCTCGAGCGCCAGGACAAGCACCGCCAGGCCATTCAAGCCTGGGAGGAGGTCACGGCCATCGACGCAACCCACCTGGGCGCCCTACTGGCTCTCGAGCAGCTTCATCGGCAGGTGGGCGCGTGGGAATCGCTGTGTCGCATCTATGCTGCACAAGCCGAGGTGCTCGAGGAAGCGGGGGGCCGCGTCGCCGCACTCTATGAGCTGGCGCGATTGCTCGAGCATCAAGGCCTCGGCGAGTACGACGACATCGTCGGCGCATATCGCCGAATCCTCGACATCCATCCTAGCGACCTCGGTGCTCTGCTCGAGCTCGAACGGCTCGCAGCGAGCCGACGCGACACCGAGCTATTGCGCGAGGTGGATACCGCCATGGCCCGCTCCGCGCAGGATCCGACCATCGCCGCAGCACATCGCGCCCGCCTCGCGGAGATGGTCGAGGGCACCGAGGACGGGGAGGCCATCGAGCAGTTCCGCGCTGCGACCGTCGCGGACCCACACCACATTGGTGCAGCGCGCGGGCTGACCCGCGTGGCGCAGGAAACCGACGACCCCTCCGCGCTCGTCGAGGCGCTTCGACGCGAAGCGGACGCCGAGCGGGATCCCAAGGCGGCGTCGGACCTCTTCGTTCAAAGCGCATTCGTTCGGCTGCAGCGCATCGGCGACCACGATGGAGCGCGACGGGACTTCGAGCACGCGCTGGAGCTCTGGCCCGACTCGGCCCGGGCCGCCGATGGCCTGATCGACGTGCTCACGATCGACTCCGCCTGGTCGACGCTGGTGGACCGGCTGTCGCAGGCGGCCTCGGCCGCAGGGTCGGTGGACCGTGCGAGCGAGCTGTGGCTCGCGGTGGCCAGAATCCAGAGCGACGAGCTCGATGACGTCCCCGCAGCCATTCGAACGCTGCAGCGCGTGCTCAAAGTCGAACCTCGAAACCTCGATGCGCTCGAGCAGCTTTCCGCTCACTTCCAGACGAACGAATCTTGGCACGAAGCGGCGGCCACGATGGAGCAGTTGCTCGCCGCGGCGCCCAGCCAATGGCGTGCCCAACGCACTCTGATCGGTCTCTCACGGCTCTATCGAGAACGCCTGCGGACGCCGGAAAAGGCGCTTCGCCACGTAGAGTCGGCCTTGGCGAGTAGCCCGGACGATGCCGACGCCCTGCGCGAGCTCTCGTGGGTTCACGAGGCGTTGGGGCAGACCTCGGAGGCACTCCGGGTCGCGCGGCATCTGCTCGAGAACGGCGATGGCGGACCCCGAGCTGATGCGCTCGTCCGACTCGGCCAACTCGAGCGCGTCGCAGGCGACGAGACCGAAGCCAGGACCGCTCTGCGCCGCGCGGTCACACTCGCTGGGCCTGGAAGCGAGGCGGCGCGCGCGCTCGAAGAGCTATGCGAACAGCCAGACGACTGGCGTCGCTACGCGGAGGCGCTCGATCAGTACGAGGCTCCGGACCAACCGCGCCGCGTCGCAGCAGGGCTCGAAGTCGCCCGCATTCTGGCCGACCGCTGCAACGACGAGCAGGCTGCCATCGAAGCGCTTCGCGACCGCCTGAAGGACGGGGCGGCCAACCCCGAGCTCCGCCGGGAGCTCGCCGTCCGGCTTCGCGCGCGAGGACAGTCGGCAGGGGCCGTCGAGCAGCTCCAGACCGTGCTGTCCTTGGAACCACTGCGTGAAGAGTGCTGGCGCGAGCTCGCGACCACCTACGAAGCCGACGGTCTTCGCCGAGAGGCCAGGATCGCCACACTGCCGCTGTTCGCGATGGGCGCCGACGACGAAGCGGACCGCGATCGAACGGCGTCGATCGCGCCGAAGCCCGCCCGGGTGCGCCCGCGATCGCTTCGCGGTCCGGTGCTCCAGCAGCTCGGCACGCCGCGGCCTGAAGACGCTGCCGCTGGCACCCTCCTCGCGGCCCTCGGACCTGCGCTGGCCAAGCTCTACCCGCCCGAGCTCCAGAGCTACGGCCTCGCCACGAGAGACCGGCTTCCAACGGAAGCCAACCACCCGCTTCGCGAAATCGCCAACCAACTCGCGGCGGCGCTCGACATTCGTCATTTCGATTTGTTTCTGCACCGCGTTCGAAACCGCGACATCACGATCGAGTTCGGCGCCCACCCCGCGATCCTCGTACCCGCCACGATCATGGAAAAGGACCCTTGTTCGCAAACCTTCGCTCTCGCGCGCCCGATGACGCAGATCGCTCGCGGCTACCACGCAGCCGAGAAGCTGACGCCGCGAGAGCTCGACGTGCTGCTCGCTTCGGCAGCGCGCATCGTGAATCCCGAGTTTGGCTCCGGGTTGACGAGCGAGGAGTTCTTGAACGAACAAACCCGTCGCCTCCAGCGAGCGATCCCGCGGCGCGACAGACGCGCGGTCCGCGAGGCGGCGCTCGCCTATTCGAAGGCACGCCGCGTCAAGTTCGACCGATGGGTCAACGCCGCACAGCGGACCGCGACCCGTGCTGCGCTACTGCTTTGTGACGACCTCGCACCTCTGGTCGAGGACGTGCGAAGTCGCATCGCGCCGGACCGCTCGGCCGAAGAAGAAGCCCTGGACACGCATCCGGTCTACCTCGACGCCCTGAAGTTCTGGGCGTCCCCCGCCGCGATGCACCTGCGGCAACACATGGGCATGTTGCTCCCGGACTGAACGCGTCGGCGGGGATTACACGGTGTCCCGCGTCTGCCGGTCGATCCGGTACACGAGCCAGGTGAAGGCGGCGGCGCCGAGGACGAGCATGACCAGGCACGAGTAGAATGCCGGGCTCGCGAAGAACGCCACGAGCCCATAGTCGCGGGTGAACTGCCGGTACGAGCCGACCACGGAAAGCCGCGCCCAAGCCAGCGGCCAGACCGCGACGCCGAGGATGGCGGCGGCGACGGTCAGTCGCCGGGCCGCCGATTCGCGAGAGGCCCGGCAGAGAGCCGCGCCCAGTCGAAAACCCGAGAATGCAGCCCCGAGCAGCAGAAGAACGGTCAAAAAACCCCAAACCCACCGCGCGGTCTCGGTATTCACCCAATAGAAGAGAAACCAATCGCCGTGAAATACGTAGAAGTAGATGGCCGTTGGTAGGAGGACGAGACCCACGAAAAGCGCGTAGGCGAGGAACGTGTCCATGCGCCACATTGCCTCCCCGCTTTGGCGGACCTCGTCACGGCCCGCGTATGCAGACAGAGCCCCGGTTGCGATGGCGATGAACAACAGAAAAAGTAGAGGCAACGCGCTCCCCCACAAAAGGCTACGTCCCCGGTTCGTGGACGGTCAACCAAACGAGCACCATATTGAGGACATGCGCTCAGGCAGGCAGGCCGGTTTCGTCGCTTTTGTGGCGGCTTTGAGCGCGGAGGCGCATGCTTCGGCCGACTCGCTGAGCGAGCTCACCGAACCGTTCGCCGACGCACTTCAAAGCGGGAGCTACACGGGGGCGCTCGGGCTCATCTTCCTCGCGGGCCTGGCCACGTCGCTGACTCCGTGCGTGTATCCGATGATCGCCATCACCGTCAGCGTCTTTGGTGCGCGGCAAGCGGAGAGCCGAAGCAAAGCCGCGCTCCTGTCGACGTCTTTCGTGCTCGGGATCGCGGCCCTCTTCGTGCCGCTCGGAGTTCTATCGGCGCTGACCGGCAGCGCATTCGGCAGCGCCCTGGCGAGTCCCTGGGTCGTGGGCGCTCTCGCGGCCCTCTTCGCCGCCATGGCGCTCTCGATGTTCGGGCTCTTCGACATCGCCCTGCCCGCGGCGCTGCAGAACAGCCTCGCTCAGGCAGGCGGTTTCGGCGTGCGCGGCGCGTTCGTATTGGGTTTCGTGAACGGGCTCATCGCGGCGCCTTGCACCGGTCCGGTTCTCGCCGTGCTGCTGACGTGGGTGGCGACGACGGGCCACGTCGGTTTTGGCGCGCTCGCGATGTTCGCGTACGCGATCGGAATTGGAGTCCTGTTTTGGATCGTGGGGACGTTTGCCATCGCCCTGCCGAAATCCGGCCGGTGGGTCGAGTGGACCAAGAGCGTCTTCGGCATCGCAATGCTCGCGTTGGCCTTCTACTTCGTGCGGAGCGTGCTGCCCTACCCGCGTCCCGAGGTCCGCGACGAGATGTGGCTCGCCGTTGCCTTCGGGCTGCTGGGCGGCGGGTTGCTCGCCGGGGCCGTCCACCTTTCCTTCCGGAGCGGCCCCTGGCCCGCGCGGGCGCGCAAGGGCGTGGGCGTCGCCGCCTGCGTGGCCGGCATCCTGGCGGTGGTCGGCTACGCGGAGGCCCTGCCTCGGGGCACACACATCGAGTGGCTGGAAGATTTCAATGCGGGGAAGTCGACGGCACTCGTCGAAGGCCGGCCCATGCTCGTCGATTTCGGGGCGGACTGGTGCGGCGCATGTCAGGAGCTCGAGCGGGACGTGTTGAGCGACCCGCGTGTGGTGGCCGAGGCGCAGCGCTTCGTGACGGTTCGCGTCGACCTGAGCACCGACCAAGCCACGGACGAAAAGTGGGCGCTGCTCGAGGGCTACAAACAGCCGGGCCTGCCCCTGGTCGTCCTTCACCACAGTGACGGCTCGGAGGCCGCCCGCGTCACCGGCCTGCTGGAAAGCGACGAGTTTCTAGAGATGATGGGTGCGGTTCGCTGAGCGACTGAGAAGCGTGCTAGCCTCCCGCCGGGGTGACGAATGAAGAAGCACACGTTGTCGAGGCGCACGCTCTTGAACGGCACCGTGCATCTGGCTGTGATTGGCTCGGTGCCGGCCTTGCTTCAGGGCTGCAAGAAGGCGGAGCTCAGCTGTGAGGACGCGACCGGACTGAGCGAAGAGGATGCAGCGCTCCGCAGCTCCCTCGAATACCGCGACCGCTCGCCGCACGGCGAAACCAAGAACTGTGAGAGCTGCGCCTTCTACATCGCAGGCAAGAAAGACGAGTGCGGAGGGTGCACGCTCGTCAAAGGCCCGATCCATCCGCAGGGGTACTGCAACTCCTGGGCAGCCAAGAACTGAAGTCGAGGCGCCATGGCATTGTTCGAGGTGCGGGGGGTCCAAAAGGCGTTTGGGCGCAACGTCGTCCTCGACGGGCTCGACCTCGACATCTTCGCCGGCGAGGTGATCACGATCATCGGTGAATCCGGATCGGGCAAGAGCATCCTCCTGAAGGCGATGATGGGGTTGATCGAGGTCGACGGTGGCAGCATTCGATTCGACGGAGAAGAGGTGACCGGCAAAACGGAGGCCGAGTGGGTCGCGACGCGCCAACGTATCGGGATGCTATTCCAGGAGTCGGCGCTCTTCGACTCGCTCACCGTCTACGAAAACGTCGGGTACGCGCTGCGCGAGCAGACGACGATGACCGAGGAAGAGATCGCCAAGCGAGTCTCGGAGACGCTCGTCCTCGTAGGTCTTCCCGGCATCGAGGACATGGCTCCATCCGACCTCTCGGGCGGCATGCGGAAGCGGGTCGCACTCGCCCGAGCGGTCGCCGTTCGACCGGAAATCGTCTTCTACGACGAGCCCGCCGAAGGGCTCGACCCCATCAACGTCACGCGAGTGAACCGTTTGCTTCTCGGGCTGCAGAAGAGCCTGAAGGTGACCTCCGTGGTGGTCACGCACAATCTGAAGGCCGCTTTCGCGATCAGCGACCGGCTCGCGCTCATTCACGACGGGCGGGTCGCTGCGACGGGCGCCCCGGAAACCTTTCTCGAGTCGGAGGACGCCGTGGTTCGTGAGTTCATCGGCGAACGCATGAGGAAAGTGCTTCGTGCAAGTTGAGTTCGTCGGCGCGGTAGGCGGGAACGTCACCGGCTCCAGGCATCTCCTTCACACGGAGAACGCGACCCTTCTCTTGGATTGCGGCCTCTTCCAGGGGCGCCGCTCGGAGACGATCGATCGCAATCGCAACTTGGGTTTTCGCGCGAAAGACGTCGACGTCATGGTGCTGTCGCATGCGCACATCGATCACTCCGGCGCCCTCCCCCGGCTCTATCGCCAAGGCTTCCGCGGATCGATTTACTGTACGCCCGCAACCCGGGACCTCTGCGCCGCGATGTTGGAGGACTCCGCCGCAATCCAGGCGCAGGACGCTGCGTACATCAACAGGAAGATCGAGCGGGACGGAGCGAAGATGGACCGCGTCGAGCCTCTGTACGACCAAGAGGACGTGGTTGGAACGCTGGAGCTGATGGTGAGCGTGCCTTATCACAGGCCGGTGCAAATCGCCGAAGGCGTGTCGCTGACCTACTACGATGCCGGTCACGTGCTCGGCAGCGCGATCGTCGCGCTCGACGTCGATGTGGTGGGCGAGCGGCGGCGACTGGTGTTTTCCGGGGATGTCGGCCGCCGGAACATGCCGATTTTGCGCGACCCGGAGGTTCCACGCGATGCGTCGTGCCTCATCATGGAATCGACGTACGGCGATCGCGTGCACGACCCCATCGAACGCATGGAAGGCGAGCTGCTCGCAGTGATCGAGAGGACGGTGGCACGCGGGGGCAAGGTCGTCGTCCCCTCGTTCGCGCTCGAACGAGCGCAAGAGGTCATCTACGCTCTAAAGCAGCTCGATGACCAAGGCCGGCTGCCTCCGGTCCCGGTCTACGTCGATTCGCCTCTGACCGTGAAGCTGACTGACGTCTTCCGAATCCACCCGGAGTGCTTCGATGAGAAGACACGAGGCATCCTGACCTCGGGTGATTCACCGTTCGACTTCGAGCGGCTCCGGTACGTTTCTTCCGTCGAGGACTCGAAGGCGATCGACCGAAGCGACGATCCGGCCGTGATCATCTCCGCGAGCGGCATGTGTGAGTTCGGCCGCGTCGTGCACCACCTCGTCGCGACGATCGAGAACCGCAGGAACACCGTGCTCATCGTCGGCTATCAAGCCCAACACACACTCGGGCGGCGCTTGGTCGAGCTTCGCCCCCGCGTGCGAATCTTCGGCGTCGAGCGGGAGCGCCACGCCGAGGTGGCAGTCTTGAACGGGTTTAGCGCACATGCGGGTCAGGACGACCTCGTGGAATTCGCGGAGAGGGTTCGAGAGGCGGGACCCCTTCGCCACATCGCGCTCGTGCACGGGGAGGATCGACCCCGCGAGACGCTGAAAGAGCTCCTCGAGGAGCGTGGCTTCCCAAGTGTGCTCACGCCCATCCAGGGCGACCGCTTGGATGTTTGAACCGATGAGGTAGAGGAGAAGGCATGAGCAAAGGTGCAATCGGATGTGGGGTACTCGTGTTGATCGCGCTCGCGCTCGCCGCGACGGGCGTTGGTAGCTACAACCGGCTGGTCGAGCTCGAAGAGGGCGTCGACGGTGCGTGGAGCCAAGTCGAGAACGTCTATCAGCGGCGCGCCGACCTGATTCCCAACCTCGTCGCCACCGTCAAGGGCGCGGCGGATTTCGAGCAGGAGACGCTGACCAAGGTCGTCGAAGCCCGCGCCAAAGTCGGTCAGGTCTCGTTCGATGAAGCGCCCGATGCAGAGCAGCTTGCACAGTTCGAAGCAGCTCAGTCCCAGCTGTCGTCCGCGCTCTCGCGGCTCCTCGTCGTCGTCGAACGGTACCCGGAGCTGAAGGCGACCGATGCCTTCCGCGACCTTCAAGCCCAGCTCGAGGGTACGGAGAACCGAATCACCGTCGAGCGGAAGAGGTTCAACGACGCGACCCTCGCATACAACAAGACGAGGCGCCGGTTCCCGACCATCCTGCTCGCAAACATCATGGGATTCGACGACAAGCCCTACTTCGAAGCGACCGAGGGAGCCGAGACGCCTCCCAAGGTCGAGCTCTAGCGGCGGCGTGGCCACCCGAGTCGACACGTTTTTCTCGGAATCGGAGCGCGAGGCGATCCGAGCCGCCACTGCCGAGGCCGAGCGCAGCACCTCCGGAGAGCTCGTCGTCTTCGTGGTGGAGCGCTGCGACCCACACCCGGAGGTGGCATGGAAGGGCGCCCTCATTGGCGGCGCGATCGGCGCCGCCTGCGGAGCGTTTGCCGTTCGCCTGTTTGGCGGTTGGGGAGCGCCAGACGACCTCTGGCTCCTCATTGGGCTCCAGCTCGGCCTGCTGGCAGGGTGGCTCGCGAGCCGCTTCGAGGCGGTCGCCCGTTTGCTCATCGGCGACGAGGCCTTGGAAAGCCGAGTCGATGGACGTGCTGCCGAAGCATTCATCGAGGAACAGGTGTTTGCGACCGAAGCACGCACGGGCGTGCTGATCTTCGTGGCTCTCTTCGAGCACCGCGTGGTGGTGCTAGCAGACGAAGGCATCCAAGAACGCGTCTCGGATGGGGTCTGGGGGGGCATCGTCGATGAAGCAGTGCGAGGGATTCGCGCTGGCGCACCCGCGGACGCGCTGATCGACGCCGTTCACGCATGCTCTGCCCTGCTGAGCGAGCACGGAGTCCCCTCGAACCTCACCAACGAGCTTTCCAACGAGCCGAGGTTTCGCGATGAGTAGAGCATCCGGGGTGTTCGCGTGTGCGTTGGCGCTTCTCGCGGCTTCGACGGCCGCTGCACTCGAAGTGCCGCGGCTGGACGGCCGGGTCAACGACTACGCCGAGTTGCTTTCGCCCGCCGGGGAGGCGCGTTTGGACGTCAAGCTCGAGGCCCTCGAGCGCGACCACGGCGCCCAAGTGGTCGTGCTGACGATCGATAGTCTCGAAGGCGATGCCCTCGAGGAGTACAGCTTCCGCGTCGCCGAGACCTGGAAGCTCGGGCGCGAGGGTGTCGACGACGGGGCGCTTCTCTTGATCGCGAAGAACGATCGTAAGACTCGCATCGAGGTCGGCTACGGCCTGGAGCCGACGCTCACCGACGTGATGTCGAAACGAATCATCGATCAGATCCTACGCCCTGCCTTCAGAGCCGGTGATTTCGACGGCGGCGTCGAGCGCGCCGTCGAGGCGATCGACGGCCTCATTCGCGGAACGAGCACGCTGCCGCCACCCCAACCGGGCCTTTCGAGCGACGATCTCTCGCCCCGGATCTTCGGCGTCATCTGGCTGCTCTTTCTGATTCCGTTCGTTCTCGTCGTCGTCGGCACCAACCCGTTTCAGTGGGTGCTCTACATCTTTTTGATTCCGTTCGTCTTCGTCGGCGGTACCACCGCGATTGCCCCGTGGGCGGGTGGGCCGTTCGTCGTCGGATGGCTGATCGGAGCGCCGATCGCCTGGTCCTTCATCGGCCGGCGCCGGAAGAAGCAGCCTCGCCGCAGGGGACGGCGCCGGCGTCGGGGAGGCGCGTGGTCGACTGGAGGCTCCTGGGGAGGAGGCGGCTGGTCCTCGGGCGGCGGCTTCTCCGGCGGGGGCGGCTTCTCCGGCGGAGGTGGAAGCTTCGGCGGAGGCGGTGCCTCCGGAAGCTGGTGATCCCGCTCAGGGGTCGCTTTCGAGCTTGCCGTGCCAGTACACCCAGTTGGCCCAGGCTTCGGGGACCGATGTCGCCGGATCGATTCGAAACGCGACGACCGGCAGCCACTTGGGCTTGACCGGTGGGCGCCGCAAGCGAAGGCTAGCTTGCTTCGGCGTGCGGTTGCCCTTCTTTTCGTTGCAACCGTAGCAGGCCATGACGATGTTTTCCCAGTTGGTTTTCCCGCCCTGGGACTTCGGTACGACGTGATCGTAGGTGAGGCCTCGCAGCCTGCTGCGAATGCCGCAGTACTGACAGCGAAAGTCGTCGCGCATGGCGACGTTGATCCGGGAGAATTTGATCGCGCGTTTGCGGCCCGCGATCGTGCGGAGGAGGCGCACGACGGCCGGCATCTTGATCGTGATGGTGACCGACCGGACGTCCTCGTCGTACTCCTCCACGACCTCGACTTTGCCGTCGAAGATCATGCATACGGCGCGCTGCCAGCTGATGATGCGGTGGGGCTGGTAGCCCTGATCCAAGACAAGGGTGCGCATGCCGTTCGAGCCGTCATATAGCGCGAACGGGCGAAGAATGAAACCGGACTCCTGTGGCTTTTTCGTGGCAGGGCCACGTGACGAGCGCAAAGCGCTCGTTTTACGTGGCGTCCCCGGGAGGATTCGAACCTCCGACCTTCGGTTTAGGAAACCACTGCTCTATCCTACTGAGCTACGAGGACCTGGGTGCCCGCCTATAGCACGTGCACGTCGCAACGGGCGAGCGGTTGACGGCGGTCGCGAAGTCGTATTAGTCCTTACCGGCTAGAGGAACGTCCGATCACTGGAGAACGAAGATATCCCGCGCCGGTCATCGCGGTTGCAAATTCCCCCGAGCCGGAGCGGAGCAGAGAAGACGCTGCGCCCACGACGAAGCGCGTGAAGCCGAAGCGCCCGAGCGTCCTGCCCGATGACCTGCTCTCGCGAAGCGACGAGGAAGCGGCTCGACGGTTGGCCCTGAAGGCTCTGTCCGCGGCCCGCGCCGCGGAACGGCGTCTCGGGGATCGCTCTGACCCCGAAGCGCTGCACGATTTCCGTGTCGCGGTGCGCCGGCTTCGAAGCCTTCTCCGTGCATACGGGCCACAGCTCGAGAGCTCCGTCCGCAAGAAGGACAGGCGGCGCCTGCGCCGCATTCAGCGCGCGACTGGCGCGGGACGCGAAGCCGAGGTGGCCCTGGAGTGGCTGACCAAGCAGCAGGCCGACCTCGCCCCGGAGCATCTTGCCGGGCTGAACTGGCTCTCGGCCAAGCTGCTCGCTCGACGCCGCGAGTGTGCGCGATCGCTCGACGGAGACCTGAGGGAAGCCTTCAAGCGCACCGCGGAGGCGCTCGAGGAGCGCTTGGCCATCATGCGGAGCGAGCAGAACTTGCTCGCAGAGCGTCCGAACGTGAGCTTTGCCCGGACGCTTGCGAATCTGACTGAATCGCACGCCACCGATCTCCTCGTCCAGCTCGGCCAGATCGCGAGAATGGACGACTCCGCGGCGCTCCACCAGGGGCGCATCATGGGTAAGAGGCTTCGCTACCTGCTCGAGCCGGTGCGCGCCTACGTTCAGGAGGCGCAGCCCGTCGTGAAGCGATCGAAGCGACTGCAGGACGTGCTCGGCGACCTGAACGACGTGCACGTCTTGATGGCCGAAATCGATCGCGCGTTCGAAGAAGCGCTGACCCACAAGGCAGAGCGCATCAAGCAATCACTCGGCCGTGGCGACATCGACCGCGCGGCGCGCGAGGCGTCGATGAGCGAGTGGGTCGGTCTGGTCGAGCTCTACAGCCGGCTCGAGAACGAACGGCGGGAGCTGATTGCCAAGCTTCGCGATCAGTGGCTCACCGGTGAGCTCGACGCGCTGGTCGGCCGAGCGCGCCGCCTCGCCCACGACCTGCGCAACCTCGACCCTCAGTAGTCCAGAATCGAGATCACTCGGTGCGGCTCGAGCTTCTTCGCACCCTCGAGCGCAACGAGGTTGATCACGAACACGAAGGCGGCGACCTCGGCGCCGCAGCGTTCGACCAATTCACCCGCGGCTTTCGCGGTGCCGCCGGTCGCGATGAGGTCGTCCAC
>JAHELW010000149.1 GCA_024643985.1 Myxococcales bacterium
CAATCGCCACAACAGCAACCACCGGCGATTGGCGCGCAGCCCGAGGGAGCGCGTGCGCGGCCTACATCCCCAGTCCTACGGGCCGCATTTGCAGGCGCTCCCGCTCCGCGCAGGCCCGCGTCGTGTTTTTTCCGTGCCCCGTATGCGCGGTAGCGCTGCCTCGAATTCGGGTTTTCGCGGTGTGGGTCGTAAGTTGCTGGAATCAGAGGGGTTGGGAGGGGGGAGAATGTCCCCTAGCGGGTGCGGTGTTCGGCGTAGCCTTCGCAGAGGGTGCCGAAGGCGGCGTCCGTCCACGGGAAGAAGCCCGCGTAGTTCCCTTTGACCTTGGCGTGGTGGTAGTCGTGGTGGGTGGCGCCGTCGCTGAAGGGCATCAGGTGGGTGGGGCTCCACGGGAAGTCGTAACCGGCGTGGCCTTCGGCGGCCTCCCACTGGCGAAGCACGACCCAGAGGTAGAGCGTGACCACGTGAGCGCCAACCAACAGCGGCCCGATCAGCATCACGGTTCCGGTGAGCACGTACTCGACGGGGTGCATGTAGTGACCCGTGACCGCCCAAGGCGTCATGATCCGGTGGTGCGTCGCGTGGATGTTCTTGAAGAGCCACTTGCTCTCGTGCAGGCCTCGATGCATCCAATAAAACAAGAAGTCGTCGAGCAGAACGAAGAAGAGCAGCTGCAGGACGATCACCCACCACGCTGGAAGCGGTCCGGCGTGCACGTTCGAGAGCCGAAGAAGCGGCCACGCTGCCACGGTCACGACGCCCAGCACGGCGTTGTTGCGTACGATGTGCCAGAGCGCCGGACCGACGACCGAGCGCCGGCCGGTCTTGCGCGCCTGAATGCGGTAGGGCTCTGCCCATGCGGGCTGCTTCCAGGCGAGCCAAGTCAATGGGAGCGCAAAGGCTAGAAACGAAACGACGCCGATCGCCCAGCCGGCCACCGGGAACAGCCAGAAGAGGGGCTCGGAGTAGATTTCACGAAGCCACGCCCACATGAGAAAACGACTTTAGCACCAAGCAGTCACTCTTTCATGCTCCGTGGCGCGCATCCAAAAGCTCCGGATTCTCCATGTATTCGCGGAAACGCTCGAGCGCCGTCGAGGTGTAGAAGCCATCTGTAATCCGCTCATCGAAGCTGTAGCGAATCTGGACCACTTCCCGTACGGCGAGCTCGCCGTTTTCGTCGACCACGGGAGCCTTCTTGAGCTTCCCGATCACGATGAAGAACGGAATGTTTCCCCACTCGTAGAGGTGATGATACGCGGCCTCCAGCCCGACGCTTCCGAGGTTCACCACGTAGGCGCTCGAGTAGAGCGGATCGTTGCGGGTGATGGACCTCGGCAACAACCCGTACCAGTCGAAGACGCGCTGCAGCGCGATGAGCCACCGAATCAGAAAGATCGGAAGCCTCGTCACGACGCGCATTTCTTTTTCGGACTCGGTTTCGCGCTTCTGATCTTTGCCCCGCTCGATGAGCGCTTCGACCCGGCGGCACGTATCCTCGATCGTGTCGCGCGGATCGAAGACCGCCTTGATCGACGTGAGCGGTGCGTTTTCGTCGAGCGACTTCTTGACTGAAATCGTGAAAGCGATCTCGTCTCGCTGGTAGAGCTTCCCGCCCGCGACGAAACGGTTGAGCTGCGGACGCTCGGACCAGACACGCACGAGACCGGCGATCGCCAGCTCGTAGAACGTGATGCTTGGTCTGCGGTCTTCCAACCACTCCAGCGTCTTCGTCAGGTCGAGCTGCTGCTCGTAGTAGACGACGGATTCGTTGCGCCGGGGCATCAGCGAAGGGAGCATTCGCCGTAGCGGCCCTACGTCCGTCAGCAGCGTACCGTCATTGCGCCCCATACCACTGCTCCACGTCTTGCCACTGCTTCCAAGGAAAGACGACGGCTCCCGTCAGTCCTGCGAACGCCCATCCCGCGAGCACCATCCACCCGCCGAGCGGCGCCGGCTCCATGCGAAGCAGCACCGCTGCCCCCGCCACGCACGCAAACGCCTTGTACACCACGAGATATTGGAAGAAAACGAGGTAGCGAATCGGCCAGATGGCGCCGAGGGCAAACATCGCCCCTTCACCCATGATCGCGCCCCCGTAGATCGCTTGCGCAAACGGGTCCGGGCCGGCGTCGATGCCCATGGAGCCCCACGCCGACGCCGGGTCGATCATCATCCAGGCTCCGAGCACGAATGACGACGCAGCGAAGAAGAAGCAGACCCATCGAATGAGCTGAACGCGCCGTTTCGACGGAGCATTGGCCGTCATCGGAGCGACCATAGGCACAGACCCACCCGCGCCGCAAGAACGCGATTTAGATGTCGAGGCACTGCGGGAGCACTTCGAGCAGACCGCGCTCCGCGTCTTCCTGGTCCTCGCCGATGGAAATCACGTCCAGCTTCCCGTGACGGTCGAGCGGTCCGAGGTTGTAGAATATGAAACGCCCGCGACCGGAGCCGGCATCGAAAGCGAGGTCGCCCACCAGTTCCAGCAAGTCGGGGAGAGTCGCGCCAACCAGCTTCGGATAGACTACGTCCTGTGCCCGATACGGGGGCCGGGGTCCGGGAAGCAGCCGGTCGAGAAAGCTCATCGGCGCGCTCGTCCCCCCCCAGCGACCGTTGCACTCGGTGAACACCACCTGAAGCTCGCCTCGAGGATCGCCCGTGACCAGATGGTCGAACGAGCACCGCCCGACGTAGCCCAGCTCCTGTAGCGCCGCGCCTACCTGCAGCGCGTGCGCCGCGAGCACCCCGTTCAGGGAGTCAGGCAGGGTCGACGGCCGGCTTCCGACGAACACCTTCTCCTCGCCCACGAGGATCTGCTCGTAGATACCGTCGAGCTGAGGAGCGCCTCGGCCAATGGGCGGAATCCACAGCTGAGTCGATGGAGAAAGGTCCGTGTCGAGCCACGCCACCGCCAGCACCTCTTCACCCTCTGGCCACTCGGTCCGCCGTAGGAACTCGGAGACCGCCTCGTCAGCCTCGGGCTCGGATTGAACCTTGCTCGACGCAAAGACCGCGTTGCCCATCGCCGAAGCGCAGCGAGTTCTCTTGAGTCCCACGCGATCGTATCGGCGCGCAAGCGCACGAAGGTTGGCTCGTATGCCCGGGACGTCGCGAGCGATGCGCGTCTCGACGAGCGCATCGCGCCCGAGAATGCGTGCAACGAGCTCGTCGAATGAGGCTTTGTCGTTGGCGATCCACGTGACCGGCGGCGGCGGACCGAGGACGTGTACCGGAGAACGGCTATCGACGGCGAGCCGCGCCGCGAGCTCCCACACGTCCCCGATTCCCATGTACGGATGAATCATCATGCCGCGCGCGTCGCGCGCGATCTCGACGAGCCGCTTTCGCGTCTCGCCAGCTCCGCAGGCCCGGGCGACCGCAATGGGCGGACCGACCGGGTCCGCAACCAGATGCAGCGGCGCCCCCATGTGAAGGGTTTCTTGGCAATAGGCCTCGTATCCCGCGGCGGCCGGCGTCACGGTGACGTAGACATCGCCGTGCCCCGCGCGAAGGCGACCTCGGTGCTGGTACTCTTCGACCCCCGCGACTTCGACCAGAAACGGAATCGCAGACACATCGTCGAGTTGAAGCGTAGGGTGCGGCGTGTCGTCCGGCCGCCATCGACAAGCGTCGTAGGGAAGGAGCTTCGACGGAAGATCGAGCTCCGCGGCGAGCTCCCGTCCGGCGAGACGCGCTCGGCTCAAATCGGGGATCGGGTATCCGGTCGTCGCGCTCACAGGGGCCCTAGTCTACGGCGAGAACGACCTTGCCTCTGGCTCGCTTCGTTTCGAGATAGCGGTGGGCCTCGGCGACGTCCGCCAGCGGAAACGTACGATCGACCACCACGCGGATCCGGCCAGCATCGATTTGCTGACGGAGCCAATCGAGCTGCGCCCGGCGTGAGCGAACGACGACGAGCTTCGCCCGTTTTCGGAGCACGAACGTCCGCGCGATGTCTTTGAAGATCCGGGCGCTCGGAATCGTGTGCACGTAGGTTCCGCCAGGGTTCAGCAGGTGCTTCATATGGTCGAAGTGGTAGTTCCCAAACACGTCGAAGACGACGTCAAAACGATCCTTCAGCGCGACCGGCTCGGTCTTCGCGTAGTCGACGACTTCGTCTGCTCCGAGGCCTCCGACTAGGTCGGCGTTTCGCGCGCTACACACCGCTGTGACGCGGCCGCCGAGAATCTTCGCGATCTGGACCGCAAAGACCCCCACCCCCCCAGACGCGCCGTTGATCAAGACGCTCTGCCCCGGCTTCAAGCGGCCGTCGTCGCGCAAGGCCTGAAGGGCGGTCTGAGCGGCCAACGGCACGGCTGCAGCCATGTCGAGCTCGATTGAAGACGGAGCCGGCGCGAGCTGCCCGCAGTCGACCGCTGCGTACTCGGAGTATGCCCGGCCCGCAAAGTCGTTGATCATGCCGTAGATCTGGTCGCCGACTCGAAGGTCTGCCCCGCTTGCCGCCTCGACGACTTCGCCGGCGATGTCGTGGCCGACGATGATCGGGAACTTCTTTCCGGTCGCCACTCGGAACTTGCCCTTGCGAACGATGACGTCTTTGGGGTTCACGCCGATGAACCGTGTGCGAACGAGCACCTGGCCCCGCGTCGGCACCGGCCGTGGGACCGTCGCAAGCCGCAGGACTTCCGGACCTCCGTAGCGATCGATCAGAACGGCACGCATCTTCGCGTCCGAGCTCAAGTGCTTTCCGTACTGCGGAAGCTCACTCATGAGGTCGCATACCGGTAGAGGAAGAGACCCGAAAGAATCTTTGGCTGAAAGAAGGTGCTCTTTTCTGGCATGACGATTTCCGGATCCTCGAGCCCTGCATCCGCCACGGCCATGAGCTCGTCGAGGCTCACTGGATGGAGGGCCACCGCCATGTCGTAGTCGCCGCGATCGACGGCGGCCTTCATTTCGTCGAGCGCCGCCTCGGAGTAGTAGTCGAAGTGCTTCGGATCGACGATCATGTCGTGTGTGAGGCCGAGCTTCGGGTAGAGCTCCCGCTCGAGGATAGCGCAATCGAGTCGTCCGACGACATCGTCTGGGACGTGCTGCGCCCGAAGCTCCCAGCACCCTTCCTTCGTGTAGATGCAAAAGCAGTGCTTCGGAGGCGTTCGAAACGAGTCGACCGGTGTCAGCGGCAGCTCGCCGGCGATTTCGGAGAACGGACGCAGACCGTTGATCACCCGATTGTAGGCTTGAATGACCGCCTCTTCGGTGACGTAGCAGAGAAAGTGGGTTTGTTGGTTGAGCAAGCTCGCGTGATACCGATGGTGCCCATCTGCGATGTAGAGCGGCTCCGTCGAGAGCGCCTCCTGAAGCGCACGTCCGGTCTCGCTCGTTTCCGAAAGGCGCCAGACCTTGTTCTCGATTCTCTCTAGCTCGCTGAACCCGCCGAACTCGCTCGTGAACGAGTACATGGGCTCGGACTCGCGCTTCGCCGCCTCGAGCGCTCCTGCAATGGAGGCTCTCGTGAGCACGAACACCGGCCCGATGTGTAGGCCTGTCGCACGTCGCATCGCGAGCCGGCCTTTGACTTTGTCGTCGAAGGTCTTCTCGTGGCGGATGACCTGCTTGGCATCGTACGGTGATACCTCTGCCGCGACGAATACCCCGGTTCGCCGCCCCTCGCTCCAGGCTTGCTCATACACGTAGTACGCGGGCTCTCGATCCTCGAGGAGAGCGCCGTCGGCGACCATGCGGTCCCGAGCTTCCCCGGGTGCGTCGCCGAGAATGATGTGGAAAAGGGAGTCACGCTCCGACGCCAGGAACCGTTCGAGCGGCGTTCCGGGCTTGATGACGTCGTAGGGCGGAGAGGCGATCTTCGATACGCGCGCCGGATCGGGACGCAGCCCGGTGAGTCCAATCGTAGCAACCATACCGACCTCCTCAGGGGCCTGCGGATCGCATATTGCCTCTGGAAGTCAAGAGCAACGGGTCTCAGGCTCGCTTCAGCGTTCCCCGGTCTCCGTCGAGCGTGACGAGGTCGCCGATTCGAAAGCGCGAAGTTGCAGCTCGAAGGTTCACGACCGCGGGGAGGCCGTATTCACGAGCGACGACGGCGCCGTGCGAAACCGCGCTCCCCACGTCGGTCGCGAGCCCCGCGATCAAGCTGAAGTAGGGAGTCCAACCGACGTCGGTCACGGGTGCGATCAAGATCTCGCCTGCTTCGATCGCCGCGGCCTGCTCCAACGTCTCGACGACCCGCGCGTACCCGGTCACGACCCCGCGGCTCACGGGCTTGCCAACGAGGGCGCCATCGTCGTCGGTGACGGCTCGGGGGCGGAGCGGCTCGGGCCGATCGCGAAAGACCTGCGGGAAATGAAGCGGCATCTGGTAGTCGAGGACCTCTCGCCTCGATATCGCCAGAGCTCCGAGGTCGTGACGCCCCCGCAACAGCTCCCCGATCTCTTGGTGCGTCAGGAAGAAGACGGCGTCTTCCTCGGGCAACGCGCCGTCTTCGGCCAGTCGTGCTCCGAGTGCGCGGTACGCTTGTTTGAACTTCGTCGTCACCGCAACGAGGGCCGACTTGGTATGCTCGCGCGAGCGGATCGCGGCGTGCGCGAGCGGAAGCAGCCTCCGAAGAACGGGATGTCGCGAAACCTTCGCCGGCGTGGGCTTCGAACGGGCTCTGCCGCCCCGCTGAAGCCTCGCCCGAACCCCAGACTGAAGCGACGCGACGAGAGGCCTCGGATCCTCGGCCCAGCCTTTTTGCCGAAGCTCGAGCTCCCGTACCGCCCGATGCCCGTGGCGTGCGAGATAGCGGTCGAGCTCTTCGCGCGCCCGGCCGGCGCTCGGCGACCGCAGCCATTCGAGCGCCGCCTCGGGATCGGCTGCGACGAACGCCTCCTCCGCACCGGGGTTCGATACCAAGCAGTCGACCACCCGCTCGACGCCCTCCGCGATGTCCGCGCTTTCCACGTCTTCGGCCCCGGCGAGCATCTCCGCGACTTCGGCGTGATGCGCCTGCGTAGGCTTCTCCCCTTTGGCGACGATCCCGAGAAGAATCGGGCTCAGAGCCCCTGAGGACGACGAGGACAGCAGGTGGAGCTCATACGCCTTCCAAAGCTTCGAGAGGTTGTCGTCGATCGCCTGATAGAGAGCGGCGGCGCTCCCCGTATTCGGAAGCTTCAAATCTCGGAGCAACGCGTCCAGCTCGCGACGGTGTTTGGCGGCCGCCGCGAGCTGGTAGAAGTACCGGCTTCCGTTCATGACGCGGCGCCAGGGCGGCGCCGGGTCGGGCTCCGGGATCTCCTCGATGTCCCGGCCGCAGATGGCGATGCACATCTGCTCCTTCGTCGAGCCAGCCACGTCCGCCGCGATCTCCGAGAGCGTCGTCAAATTCAGAAAGAGCTGTCCGAAATACATGCCGACGTATCGGACTCCCCCGCCCTGTGGAACACGGACTCCCGAGCGGCGATACGCGTTCTGCATTCCAATGTCGATGCCTCGTCCCGTCGTCGAATACGTCAATGGCGTCACGGCGCCGGGCATCATCTCGCCGATGTTGCACCACGTGTAGACGTGTGAGGGGTCGGGCACCGTGTCCAGCTCGTTGGGGTCTCCGGGCAGGCCCGTGATGGGGCGCGCCTGAAGCCAGTGGAGCTCGCCGGCGCGGTCGATCGCCCACTCGAGGTCGAGGGGTGCGCCGTATCGCGCTTCTGCGCGAAGCGCGCCGTCGACGAGTAGAGTGCGCTCCGCATCGACCAGCGTTGGTTCGTCGTACTGCGTCTGTTCCTCGACCACGGTCCCGTCACGTGAGAGCACCCAGTGGTCTGGCACCGCGTGGCCGCTCACGAGCGCTTCTCCGAGCCCGCGCACGGCGTCCAAGACCAGCTGGTCGCGGCGGGCGCTGATCGGATTTGCCGTGAAGAGAACGCCCGCGGCGCGCGCATCGACCATCCGCTGCACGACGAC
>JAHELW010000150.1 GCA_024643985.1 Myxococcales bacterium
GCTCCATCACAACCCCATGCCGCGTGCAACGCGCTCCCGATGAAACGATGGGTCACCAAGGAGCGTCTCCGTCGCTTTGGCCCTCTTGAAATAAAGGTGCGCCGGATGCTCCCAGGTGAAGCCGATGCCGCCGTGAATTTGGATGTTTTCGGCGGCGCAGTGGAAGTACACGTCGGAACAAAAGGCCTTGGCGCTCGACGCCGCCTCGGAAAGGTCGGGTGCGCCCTCCGCAGCAAGCGCGCTTGCATAAAAGGCGGCAGAGCGTGCGGACTCCACCATCGTGAGCATGTCGGCGCACTTGTGCTTGATCGCTTGGAACGAGCCGATCGGCCTGCCGAACTGCTCGCGGACTTTCGCGTATTCGACCGACATGTCGAGGCACATCTCCGCGCCTCCGACCTGCTCTGCGGCGAGGGCGATTCGCGCGAGGTCCAGCGCCCGTTCGCAGAGGCTCCATGCCTCGCCTTCGTCTCCGAGCAGCGCATCGGCAGGCACCGTGACGTCCTCGAGCGTGATCGAGGCGAGCCGACGGGTCTGGTCCAAGGTTGGCGTCCATTCGGCGCGCAGCCCGTCGCAGTCGGCGGGGACTACGAATAGACTCACTCCTCGTTGGCCGCGGCTGCCGCTCCGCCGTGTCGCCACGATGATCGAGTCCGCGGTGTGGCCGTCGACGACGTAGTCTTTTTTCCCCCGCAGCCGATACCCTTCGGGCGTGCGCGTGTGGCTTGCTTCGATCGCGTCTGGGCCGGCATGCCGGTTTCGCTCGGAGTAGGCCAGCGTCAGAGTGGACTCGCCCGCGGCTATCGGCGGCAAGAATCGTTCTTTCTGCGCTTCGCTGCCGCCCGAGAGGAGCGCGTTGGCGCCCAGGCATATGGTGGAAAAGAAAGGTGAGCAGAGCAGGGCGCGACCCATCTCCTCGAGCAGCGGGTGAAGGTCGAGCAAGCTCATGCCGAGTCCGCCGTACGATTCAGGAATCGTGAGCGAAGTCCAAGCGAGCTCGGAAGATAGCTGCTGCCAAACGCGGGGGTCGTAGCCTCGCTCGGTCTCCATGGCGGCCCGAACGCGGTCCTCGGAGGACTCGACCTCGAGAAATCGGCGCGCGACCCTTCGTAGCTCCCTTTGGTCTTCCGAGAACGAGAACTCCATTCGTCACTCCCCGCGATTGACGTTCGCTGCCGACAGAAACGCGGGAACCTCGCCTCCCCCGTGGAGCACGAGGTTCGCGCCGCTCACGTAGGCTGCAAGCGGCGAGGCGAAAAACAAGCAGGCTCCCGCGACGTCGCTCGGTGTTCCCAGTCGTTTGAGGGGCACCGTGTCGGCAACGCGCGCGATCCCTTCTTCGTCTCCATAGTGAAGGTGTGCCTGCTCGGTCTCGATCAGTCCGGCAGAAATCACGTTCACGCGAACCTTTGGCGCCCACTCGATTGCCAGAGTCCCCGTGAGGTTGATCAACCCGGCTTTCGCCGCGCCATAGGCTGCGGTCCCCGGGGAGGGCCTCACCCCCGAGACGCTTGCGATGTTGATGATCGATCCGCCCACGTCCTGCTTCTGCATCACGCGGTTCGCCTGCTGAGCGCAGTGGAGGGCGGCGGTCAGATTGAGCTGGATCACCTTTTCGGAGAACCGCGGTGAAGCCGTTGCGGCCTCGGTAAAGGGGGCGCCGCCCGCATTGTTGACCAGCACGTCGAGCCGCCCGAGCTTCTCGGCGACTGCGCTCACGAGCGCCTCGACCTCCGCCGCCTCGCGAACGTCGGCAGCTACGAAGATCGCCTGCCGTCCGTCTGCACTCGGTAGCTCGCCGGGCTCTTTACGCCCGCAGATCGCGACGTCCGCCCCACGGGAGAGGAACGCTTCGGCGATGCCCCTGCCGATCCCGCGGCTTCCGCCCGTGATCAGGACGGCCTGACCGCCGAAGTCGAGCGCGTCGTTCATGTCCCGTACACTTTCACGAGCGGCTGGGCTTTCGCCAGCAGATTCGCTACCGCCTCGCCGATGTCGGCGGCGTTCCAACGCTCGCCGATGTCGACCGTCTGCTCGCGGCGGTAGCCGTCGAAAGCGGTGATGGTGCCGCCAAACACCTCCCAAACCCGGCCGGTCACCTCGGCGGACTCCGAGCTTGCCAGCCAGGCGACGAACGGCGAGACGTTCGCGGGGTCGTTTACGTCGAAGCCTCTTTCGGGCGCCTTCATCGCGTCTCCAAAGGCGCCTTCGGTCATTCGCGTTCGGGCGATCGGGCAGATCGCGTTTGCGGTCACCCCATAGCGCCGGAGCTCCGCAGCCTGGACTAGGGTTAGCGTTGCGATGCCGGCTTTGGCAGCCGAGTAGCTCGACTGGCCGACGCTTCCGAGCACTCCGGCGCCGGAGCTGGTGTTGATGATGCGCGCGTCGACTTTCTCGCCGGCTTTGACCTGCGCGCGCCAGTACGCGGCGGCGTGGCGTGAGATGCAGAAGTGCCCCTTCAGGTGCACACGGATGACCGCATCCCATTCCTCTTCGCTACAGCTCACGAACATTCGGTCGCGCACGAAACCCGCGTTGTTGACGACGACGTCGAGCCGGCCGAGCTCTTCGACTGTCTGGCGCACGAGCTCTTCGGTTTGTTTCCAGTCGGCGACGTCTGCGCCGTTGGCGATGGCGGCGCCGCCCATGCTCCTGATCTCGTCGACGACCTCATCGGCCGGGCCCCGGCTCCCTCCTTCGCCGTCATTGCTGACGCCCAGGTCGTTCACCACGACTTTTGCGCCCTGGCGCGCGAGCTCGAGGGCATGCGCCCGGCCGATGCCGCGGCCTGCGCCCGTCACGATTGCTACTCGTCCTTCACAAATACCCGTCATGTTCATCCCTCTGGGTCCGCCAGCTTGACCATCAGCTTGCCTCGGTGCTCCCCGCTGAAGAGGCGCAGCAGGTGCAAGGGTGCCTGCTCGAGCCCTTCGACGATCTCGTCGCGATAACGTAGCTCGCCGCTGAAAATCCACCGGGCCAGCTGCTCTCTTGCTTGGTCGTAGCGACCTGCGAAATCCAGCGTCGTGAAGCCCTCCATCCGGGCGCTCTTGGCGAGCAGCTGCAGATAGTTGCTCGGGCCCGGGGGACGCTCGGTGGCGTTGATCTGAGAAATGGCTCCGCAGAGAACCACGCGTCCGTGCCGATTCAAGCGCGTGAGCGCGACGTCGAGAATCTCGCCGCCCACGCTGTCGAAAAAGATGTCGATGCCGTCTGGGCACGACTCCTTCAGGGCGTTTCTCAGGTCGGCGGATTTGTAGTTGATCGCTGCGTCGTATCCGAGCTCGTTGACCAACCACGCGCACTTGTCATCGCTGCCGGTCAGACCGACGGCGCGGCAGCCGTGGATCCGAGCGATCTGGCCGACGATCGAGCCCACTCCGCCTGCTGCTGCGGAGACCAATACCGTCTGTCCGGCCTCGGGGCGCCCGACCTCGAGCAGCCCGAAGTACGCCGTGAGCCCGTTGCCGCCGAGCACGCTCAGCATCGACGGGAGCGGAATTCCTTCGATGGGGCGTACCCGCCCGTGCAGGCTGCTCGAGGGAACGACGCTATACGACTCCCAGGCGGCCAACGCCTGTACGAGCTGGCCCTCGGGCCAGGCATCGTCGTTCGACACTTCAATCTGGGAAAGCGTGCCGCTTCGAATGGGTGCCCCGATTTCGATCGGCGGCAGGTACGATCGTGCGTTGCTCATCCAGCCGCGAATCGCAGGATCGATCGACAGGTACAGGTTCTTGAGGAGGACCTCCCCGGGCCCCGGCGTGCCCACGGCGGCTTCTGCAGCTTCGAAATCCTCCGCCACCGGCACCCCAACGGGCCGCTTTCGCAACAAAATCTGCCTGTTCACCCGCGCCACGGCCCTTCCCCCTAGACTGAAACACGTTTCACTTTTTGCAAGGGACAGGCTCCCCCCTCAAAACCCGCCTCCTTTCAACCGCTTACGACCCACACCGCGAAAAACCGGGCCGCCGTGGGTTTTCGCGGTGTGGGTCGTAAGGTGTCGACAACTGGGGGGTTTTGGAGGGGGAGCCTGTCCCCTATATGGGGGGCATGGCGTTGAAGGTGATTCAGTGGAGCACGGGGAACGTGGGGCGCTATGCGCTGCGGGGCATCATCGGGCATCCGGAGCTCGAGCTCGTGGGGCTGTTCGTCAGCAGCGAGTCCAAAGAAGGCAAAGACGCAGGGGAGCTCTGCGGTCTCGACCCCGTCGGCGTTCGGGCGACGCGTGACTTCGAGGCGCTGCTCGCGCTCGACGCCGACTGCGTCTGCTACACGGCGGACGCGGGAATGCGGCCGAGCGAGGCGGTCGACGACATGGCCAAGCTTCTCGCTTCGGGAAAGAACGTCGTGTCGTGCTCGATGGTTGGGCTCGTGCATCCCACCACGCTCAACGACATGTTCACCAAGCAGCTGACCGATGCTTGCGACACCGGTGGGACGTCGTTTCTAACCTCTGGAATCGATCCAGGTTTTGCAAATGACATCCTCCCGCTCGTCGTGTCTGGCCTCTCCGAGCACTGGCGCCAGATCCGCGTGCAGGAGATCATCAACTACTCGACCTACAACCAGCCCGAGACCATCGTCGACATCATGGGCTTTGGGAAACCCCTGGATCACACACCCGTACTCCTCATGCCGGGGATGCTCGGCTTCGCGTGGGGAGGCACCCTTCGGTTGCTCGCCGAGGGTCTCGGCGTCGAGCTCGACGAGATCCGGGAGGTTCACGAGCGCCGTCCGGCGATCAAGCCGCTTCAAATCGGTCCCTATCCGATCGAGGAAGGCACCACCGCGGCGCTCCGCTTCGAGGTCCAGGGCATCGTCGGTGGCCGCCCCGCACTGATCGTCGAGCACGTGACGCGCCTCGATGACGAGCTGGCCCCCGAGTGGCCGAAAAGCGCAGGCTCCTACCGAGTCCTCGTCGAAGGTGTGCCCAACATGCAGCTCGAATACGAGTTCCAGGACGAGCACGGCGACCACGCGGTAGGCGGCGTCCTCTTGACCGCGACCCGTATCGTCAATGCGATCCCCGCGGTGTGCGAAGCTTCGCCAGGGCTGCTCTCCGCGCTCGACCTCCCGCTCGTCACGGGCAAGGGTCTCTACAAGCCGGACGCGTGAAACACTCGCGCGAGCGCGCGTATGCTAGCCTCCCGCTCGACATGACCCGCGTTGGCCTTGCTTGGGTGCTCGTTACGCTTCTCGTCTCTGCGCCCAAGGCGCCCGCATCGGCAGACTCTGCGGATGCAGGCGACGCCGCCGGCGACATCGACCTCGTTCTGGAGCGCCTCCAGCAAAGCGAAATAGAACCGAAGTACAAGGCGACCCTCGAGCCCCCTCCCGTCGTCGAATGGTCGCTCTCGGCAGAGATCGGTTTCTTGGCGGTCGCCAGTCACATCGTGCAGCTCAGCAAGAGCGGGAGCCGCTTCGACTACCGCGCCGAGGGCGGGCAAGACGTGCTGTTTCCGTTTTTTCGCCTCAGCACCGATCTCAAATTCAAGGGCCGTCACGTCATCACGTTTCTCTACCAGCCTTTGAAGCTGACCGGTGAGACCGTGCTCAGCCAGGACGTCGTCTTCGATGGAATCACGTTCCCGGCCGGCACGCCCCTCAACTCCACCTTTGGCTTTCCGTTCTGGAGGATCAGCTACGCGTACGACTTTCTTCGCCGCAAGGGGGACGAGGTCGCGCTCGGCTTCGGCCTTCAGATCCGAAACGCGACCCTCACCTTCACGTCGGCCGACGGTACCCTTCGGGCCGATCGCCGAGACGTCGGACCCGTTCCCTTAATCAAGTTCCGGGGCCGCTGGGGCTTCGAAAACGGCGTTTGGTGGGGCACCGAAATCGACGGCCTCTACGCGCCGATCAGCGGTATCAACGGCAGCGACGAGGAGATCACCGGCGCGCTGCTCGATGCCAGCCTTCGCGTCGGATACGATTTCACCGACCGCGTCTCGGGGTTCTTCAACGTGCGCTACCTCGGCGGCGGCGCCGAGGGCACGGCGAGCAACCCCTCCCCGCCGAGCGATGGCTTCACCAAGAACTGGCTCCATTTCGTCACGGTCAGCCTCGGAGTGGAGCTCCGAGTCGTGGACTGACCTGATTGATCGTCAGCTCATGCGTTCGATCACGGCGGCCATGCCTTGACCGCCACCAACGCACATCGTCTCGAGCCCAACGCTGGCATCACGCGACTGCAAGTTGTGGATCAGCGTGGTCATGATTCGCGCTCCGGTCTGGCCGAAAGGGTGCCCGAGAGCGATCGCGCCGCCGTTCACGTTGAGCCTGTCGATCGGAATCTCGAGCTCGCGCGCCGACGGAATGACCTGCGCCGCAAAGGCTTCGTTGATCTCCGCGACGTCGACGTCCTGAATCGTCATCCTCGCGCGCCGTAGCGCCTGCCTGCTCGCTTCGATGGGTCCGAGCCCCATGATCTCCGGGTTGAGCGCCGACACGCCCGTGGAGACGATCCGAGCGAGGGGCGCGATGCCGAGCGCCCTCGCGCGGCTTTCGCTCATCACGACCACCGCGGCCGCGCCGTCGTTCAGAGGGCAAGCGTTGCCTGCCGTGACCGTGGCGCGGTCACCGAGCTGGTCGGCCAGCACCGGCTTGAGGCCGGCGAGCTTCTCGACGGTCGTGCCGTGGCGCGGACAGTCGTCCGTGTCGACGACCTTTCCGCTCGGTGTGGTGACCGGCGCGATCTCTTCAGCAAAGTAGCCGGACTTCTGCGCCGCCTCCGCGCGCTGCTGGGAAAGCGCAGCGAGCTCGTCCTGCTCCTTCCGCGAAATCGCCATGTACTGAGCGACGTTCTCGGCAGTCTGCAGCATCGTGATGTAGACGTCAGGCAGGCCGCCCGATGGCTCCCAGGTTTCGCCGTCCGGCGTCATGAGGCTCGCCGTTCGCGCTTCGGCGTCGGCGAATCTCGCGTTCTTCGTGTTCTCCATGCCGTCCGACTTGCCGTACCCGAAGCGGCTCACGCACTCCACGCCCGCGGCGACGAACACGTCGCCCTCGCCTGCCTTGATCGCATGTGCGGCCATCCGAATGGTTTGAAGCGAGGAAGAGCAGTACCGATTCACCGTCGTTCCCGGGGTGTTCAGCCCGGCTAGCAGGCCCACGACCCGTCCCATGTTGTACCCATGCTCACCGGCGGGCTGTGCACATCCGATCATCAGGTCCTCGACCGTCGCCGGGTCGAGCTCCGGGAGCTTCGCAAGCGCCGCTTCCACTGCGATTGCCGCGAGGTCGTCCGGACGCATTTCGATCAAGGATCCTTTGAAAGCGCGGCCGATCGGCGTGCGGGCGGTTGAGACGATCACGGCTTCAGGCATTTTCTACTCCTCGATGAACATCGAATCCTGCGGGTCTCGCAGCGCGTTCTTTAGCACTTTTCCCGTCGCGTTGCGTGGCAGAGGCACGTCCCGAGCTTGCCAGAGCGTCGGCACCTTGTAGTACGCGAGCGTTTCCGAAACCCATTCTCGAAGCTCGTCGCCCCCGACTTGCCGCCCGGGCTCCAAGACAATCACGGCTTTCACCTCCTGCCCGAGCTCCTCGTGGTCGACCCCGATCACGGCCGCCTCGGCGACGTCCGGATGGGCTTCCAAGCGCTGCTCGACCTCGAACGGATACACGTTTTCGCCCCCGCGGATGATCAGGTCGCGCTTCCGGGAAGCGATGTAGAGCTTTCCGTTCACCATCCGGCCGACGTCACCGGTGTTCAGCCAGCGTCCAGGCCCGATCGCGGTTCGCGTCGCATCGGGATCGTTCCAATACTCGCGCATCACGAGCGGCCCGCGCAGATGAATTTCGCCTTCTTCACCGTCGGGAACCCGCTCGCCGCTCGCGGCGCGAATCTCGACGTCGACGACCGGTACAGGCCGGCCGACGGATGCGGGATCCTCCGTGAGCTCTTCCCCGGCGTTCAAG
>JAHELW010000151.1 GCA_024643985.1 Myxococcales bacterium
CTCAACATGACGCGGGCGGTCAGCATCGAGGCGCCGCCCGAGCGCGTCTGGCCGTGGGTCGCGCAACTCGGGCGCGGCGCGGGATTCTACAGCGTCGACTGGCTCGACAACGGGAAAAAGACTTCCGCGCAGCACATCGTCTCGTGGATTCCGGAGCCGAGCCTGGGTGACGCTACGGCCATCGGCTATCTCCGCCACGTCGATCCGGGGCGCAGCGTCGCGTGGTGGCTCGGTGACGGCCACTTCATCGGTTCGCGCGCCCGGATGGTGAGCTCGTATTTGCTTCTTGGCGAAGGGCACGAAACGCGCCTGGTCGCCCGGATTTCATCGGACACCGCAGGCCCTCTTGCACCCCTCGCGATGCTCGTCTTTGCGTGCATCGACTCGATCATGGCGAGCCGCCAGCTGATCGGGCTGCGCAACCGAGTCGAGCACTGCGAACGAAACCCAACGGCGCTGGTGGATCCGGAGACCGGCGATCGCGCGCAGTACCAGCTCTACGAGATCCTCTACGCATCGGGCGAGCGCGCCGGGGTCGAAGGCGAAGAGGAGGGCGCCCGCTGGCGGCGTGCGGCCATCGATGACGGCGTCTTGGGGCCCGACTAGCGCACGGCATCCAATGCGTCGCGGCAGCGCCAGACGACGAGCAAGGTCGAAAGAGACGCGAACAGGAGCGCACTGTTGAGCCAAAAGCGCAGCACCTGGTCGGGGGCGAGCACCGCGAAGTACTGCACCGAGCACATCAGGAGCAGGGTGACCCAGATGAGCGCATCCGCCGGCCGTACCGGCCTCGATTTGGCCGGCCGTTCCACGGCCAGCATCGGGAGCAGCCAAACGAAGTGGCTGTAGTAGTTCGCCGGGTAGAACACGGCCGGGATTAGCATCAGTCCGAGCAGCGCGGCCTGAAGGGGGGATGCGCGGCGCGCTCCCGCAATCACCAAAAGCACCATCGCAGCGATCGCGGCGACGAAGAGCGGCATCCGTTCGAGCAGTGTTCTGTAGGCAGACTCGGAGCCCGAGAGGAAGAGGCGCAGGCTAATGTGATTGGCTTGGGTGCCCGAGGAGAGCCGTCCAACCTTTTGGATCCACGACATCCACGCGTCTCCGGGAAGGACCGCGATTGAGAAGACGAACAGCAACGCAGCCGCTGCCGAGGCTCCCGCGACGATTCGAACGAAAGGATGCTGTTCGATCTGGATGACGGAGAGCGGGGGAAAGCGGCCCTGGCTTCGCCGGTAGTCGACGAGCCACCAGAGTGCGGGGAGCGCGGCGCCGGCAAGCGCGAGCGCTGGAAACGCGCGGATCATCGCGGACGCGGCAAAGAGCGCGCCTCCGAGCGCGTAGCGTTCCTTCTTCAGCGAGCAGAGTCCGAACGCCAGGTACGCCATCCAGTCGTGGCGGAGCGTGGCGCCTCCCCAGTTGGTTCCGTACATGATGAAATCGTTGGCGCCGAAGACGACCATGCAGACGAGCATCGTCCGAGGGCCGAAGGTGCGCCCGACCGCGATCAGCGCGAGCAGGATCAGGACGACGTCGACGAGCCCCGTCAGGGTGAACGCCAAGTCACTCGGGTCGATTGCGTTGAAGAGCAGGTGCGTCGTGGCGATCCACACGGGCGTCGCGTTGCCGCCCATGTCGACCAGCGTTTCGAGGTAGCTTCGGTCGCCCATCGCGCGCCGAAAGAACTCGGTGTCGCGCTTGTATTCCTCCCAGCGATCTTCGGCGAACCAGCGCGGCGCCTCTGCAATCGCCTGTCCTTGGTCGGCGACCGAAGATACTCGCAGCGTTTCGAGGTCACGCATCGGAGTCCTTGCGAGACGCTCCATCGACGCTCCGGGAACGTTTTCGAGATATGCGGCGACGTCGGCGGCGTAGATGCCGCTGTAGCCGATCTCGTCGAAGTATTTGGCCGTCGTGTAGTACTGGCGAAGGTCGAGATAGTGCGCGAAGGTCCGTTCTTCGGTGTCGTGGTCGTAGAACTGCGGATGTCCGAGGTTGTAAAAGGCCATGAACGCGATCGCCCCGCAGATGGCCAAGACCGCAAGGACCACGCCGCGGCCTGGGCGGAGGCGCACGGCGAACGCTTCCAGCGCGACCGCGCTTGCGGCGACGGCCGCGACGGTTCCGCGCACGAGCGAGACCTCGCGACTGCCGATGGGCCATTCAACGACGAGCTGAGAGACGAGCTGTGCGCCTGCCACGAGCGGAAAGAGCGCGGCCAGGACCCTCCACCACCGCGGGCTCCGAGCCACCGAGAGAAGTAGCCACGCGACCAGGGCAAGCCCGAAGACGAGCGTCCGGCTGCGGAAGGTCCGCCCGGGCACGTATCCCGCGATCCGCGGGACATCAGGCGGCTCGGCTCGCGGTTCCTCGTAGACGCGGACCTCGCTGATCGCGTACCGGTCGTCACCTTCGAGCGGGCCAATTCGTAGGTAGCGCGTCGCGGTGCCGAGCCCACCCTCGAAGCGCGGCTGAAATCCGCGCCCGCGTGCTTCGGGAATCACCCACAGCGTGTCGAAGCTTCGTCCATCGTCGGACACCTGCACGTGATAGGTGTCGTTGTGGTCGGCGAGTATCCAGATGGCGCCGATCGAGCGCCGCGCACCGAGGTCGTACTCGACGTAACCTCGGCGCCGCGTGAAGTGCGAGCTCGGCGCATAGTCCCACGGGCGGCCGTTCATGAGCGCTTGTCCGTCGGTCATTGCCAGGGGAGTGCGGACGTGGACGGACCTCGACGGCGCGAGACCCGCGAGCATGCCCCCCTCGGGAGCGTGCGCTCGTGGGCTCGCACCTTCGCATGCACCGATGAAGGTCGCGGCGGCCAGCGCGGTACACGCCACGAGCAAATGCCGCTTTCGGGCAAGGGCTCGCCGCAGCCGACTGCTTGTTCTTCCAGCGACGCGCATCCGTAGACACGTCTTCACTAGCCCACGGCAGTCCCGAAGTCAGGGCGTCGGCGATTTCTCGTCAGGCGCTGAGGACGGCGCTCGTTTCGTCGCGCGACGCGTGAAGCACGCGCGCAATGATTCGCCACACATCGGCGTTGAAGCCGAGGCCGACGTGGGAGCTCGCCACTTCGACGTGTTTTGCGTGCGGGTTGTATCGATCGATCGCCGCGCGCCAACTCACGATTGCGTCGGTGCGGCTGTACACCACCGTCAGCGGCACGTGAAGGCCTTCCCGGTTCAGCGAGTGCACGTGCTGCTCGAATGCATCGAGGTCGATTCCACGGCTTCTTGCGTAAAAGGAACCAGCGGACGTGTACTTGGGTCCGCCCTCGACCGGGGTCCCCATCGTGATGACCTCGCGGACCGCGTCGCGTCGCCGCATCGCAACGACCCGCGCGACGACTCCGCCGAGGCTCCACCCGATCAGGGTGAGCCGCTCGCCTTCGTGACGAAGCGCGTCGAGGCGATCGATGAAGCGTGCAGCCAATTCCTCGGGGTCGCCTTCGTTGCGCCCGAGCCCCCAGCCGCGTGCGTCGTAGCCGAGGAAGCTTAGGAACCTCCGAAGCGGCCACATCGAACGGTCGTCGGCCAAGAAACCGGGCATCAGCACGACCTTCCGGCCGTCGCCCCGAGGCTCCGAGCGAAGCTCTCGCGCGTTCGCGACGAGCGCGCCCAGCTCGAGAAGCACGCGCGCCTCGAGGTACCGGAGCGCCGGATTCGGAGGCCGGAGCCCATATCGGCGCTCGCGATCGAGGTCGAACGTCGGTGCGGTCGGCAAAAGAACATCGGTCATGGCGCTGCTCCTCGAAAATAGTTCATATGCGAACTAGTATGGAGCGTGGGCGCGGGATGGCAAGGCGTCGGCGAGCATGTCCCCTACTCGAGCGGGGTTTCTTGGTAGCTGGCGCTCATCCATTGGCCCTTTTTGCGCACGTAGATCGATGTCGACTGGACCTTTGGGGGTAGCTTCATGTCTCCGCATACGGCGTCCTGCGTGGCCGTGTAGGACAGCACGGCAACGTTTGGCGCCAGCCTCCGGACCTTGGCGTCCGTGAACTCGAAGCTCTTCAGCTCGCATCCACCTTCGCTCACGCTCGCGACGATCGCGTCGCGGCCAACCAGCACTCCGCTACCCGCGACGATTTGCACCGCATCCTTCGTCAGGCCCCGTTCAAAGGCCTTGCCATCGGCTTTGCCCCAAGCGGTCCACATGGCCTGGTCGCGCTTCAGGAGGTGCTCCTTCAGGTCGCCTGCCGCGTGAAGCGGGCTGCTAGAGAGAAGGATCAACGAGACGGCTCCCAACGCAATCGATGTTCTCATGGCGAGCTCCTTTCTCAGGAGGATGATGCTAGGAGCCGCTGAGCGCCGCGGTCAAGGCCGCTCTACGCGACGGACGGGACGTAGTTCGGGTAGGCTCTGGCTCCATGAGCGTCCATGCATACCAGCTCGATGAAGGAGGGCACCTCCGGGAGAGACCCCTCGAGGACGCGGTGAGCCGCTGGAAGGGAGGTGAGGGCGCCTTCTGGATCGATGCTGGTCCCCTGCAAAGGAGCTCCCTCGAACCGCTCTTGGATCGGCTCGGCGTGAGCGAGTTCCTGAAGACGCGATGTCTTCGTGTGGGCCGGTCGACCATCGTGCTGGCGCTGCCGCAGGCGACTTTCGCAACCATCCCGCTCTTTGCGGACGCTGCCCGCACGCGCCGGACGTACGGCGCTGCCCTCTGCCTTCCCCGGCTCGTCCTCACATTCCGATCCGAGCCCGTCGAGGACGCGGAGCGCATGCACCTGCGCATCGCCGAGCTCGAGATCGATGGCTCCGGGACGTCGAACCTGCTGTGCGCGTTTCTCGTGAAGCGCGCCGCGGCGACCGCGAGCGTCGCGAGAGAAGTGCGCGACGAGCTGACGGTCCTCGCCGAGCGAATGGACGAGGACCTAGGCGATGTGGAGCCCGCGGTCCTCGAGAAGCTCAAGCGTCGCGTGAGCCTGCTGAACGCGATCGCGGAAGAGCAGCGAGAAGCCTTCGAGCTCATCTCCCACGCGGCAAGCCCGGGGTTCGACCCGTCGGCGGTCGGCGCGCAGCTCGCATTGCTCACCACGATGGCGGCTGCGACGGAGCGCCTGGTCGATCGAAACGACGCCCGCATCGATAATCTCCTTCGGCGGGTCCAGGATCACAAGGCCGAGCTGCTAAATCGGCGTCTCGGGCTCTTGACGATCATTTCGGCGATCTTCATGCCCCTCACTTTGCTCGCGGGGATCTGGGGCATGAACTTCGAGCACATGCCCGAGCTCAATCACCCTTATGCGTACGTCGGAGCGCTCTCCCTCATGGCGATCGTTGCCTTTGGCGGTGGCTGGCTGTTCTATCGGGGCGGCTGGTTCGACTGACTTCGACTTTGACGCCGTTCTTGATTGAAAGCTCGGCAGATGGTGTTACGAAACCAGGGATTGGGGGGTGCCGTCGGACGTGCCAGTTTCTCCCGGTGATCGGTTCGTGCTCGACCTCGAGGGTTTCGAGCAACTGCTGCTCGCGCTTCGGAGCGGCGGACACGAGCTAGTCGGGCCGACCGTCCGCGACGGGGCGATCGTGCTCGACCACATCGACGGTATCGGCGACTTGCCGCGCGGGATGGGCGACGAGCAGCGCCCCGGCTACTATCGGCTTCGGCCGCGGGACGACGACCAGCTCTTTGGTTTTGCGGTGCCGGTGCAGCCCTGGAAACGGCACTTTCTCCCGGCCCGGCTCGATCTGGTCCAGATTCGCAAGAAGGGCTCGTCACTCGAAGCAGAAGATGCCACTTCGCCCGCGGCGCCGATTGCCGTCTTCGGCGCGCGCCCGTGCGAGGTCGCGGCGATGCGGGTTCAGGACCGTGTGCTTCGTGAAGGCCCTTATCCCGACCACGACTATGCCTCGAGGCGTCAGGCTGCGTTCGTGCTCGCCGTGAGCTGCGGAGCGCCGGCGGACACGTGTTTCTGCACTTCGATGGGCACGGGCCCGCGGGCCGATTCCGGCTTCGACCTCGCGGCGACCGAGCTCACCAAGCCGACACATCGTTTTCTGATCGAGGTAGGCACCGAGAAGGGTGGGCAGGCTCTTGCGGGTCTGACGCTCACCAATGCCACCGCGGACGACACCCGAGCCGCCGATGCAGTGATTCGCGGCGCGGTCGACGAGATGGGCCTGAGGCTCGACTCCGCCAGCCTGCCCGAGCGGCTGCTTGCGAACCTGGAGTCCCCACGGTGGGACGAGGTCGCCGAGCGTTGCCTCGGTTGCGGGAGCTGCACCTTCGCGTGTCCCACCTGCTTCTGCACGACGGTGCAAGACACGACCGACCTCGGGGGGGAGGTCGCGACGCGCACGCGAACCTGGGACTCCTGCTTCTCCGCGGATTTCGCGTACATCCACGGAGGAAGCGTGCGCCCGACTCTGCGTGACCGCTACCGCCAGTGGCACACGCACAAGCTCGCCACGTGGGTGGAGCAGTTTGGTACCTCCGGGTGCGTTGGATGTGGTCGCTGCACCACCTGGTGCCCCGTCGGGATCGACCTCGTCGCAGAAGCCACTGCGGTGGGAGAAAACAGAGGATAGGGATGGAGGACTTGGAGCCGATTCTGAAGCAGCACCCGTTTCTCGAGGACCTCGCGTCCGAGCACGTGAAGCTGATCGTGGGCTGCGCGAAGAACCTGCGATTCAAGCCGGGGGAGTTCCTCGCTCGCGAGGGCCAGAAAGAGGCGTGCCTTTATTTGATTCGAAGGGGCACCGTGGCCGTCGAAACGCACGCGCCGAACGGCGAGACGACCTGCATCGAAACCCTGATGCCCGGCGACGTCTTGGGCCTCTCGTGGCTCACCCCCTCCAAGGCGCACTTCGATTGCCGGGCGCGCGAAACGGTCATCGCCTTCTCGCTCGATCACGGCTGCCTGGTCGGCAAGATGAAAGAGGACCCCGCGTTCGGCTACGCCATGACCTCGCGCTTGCTCGACAGTACCTATCAGCGGCTGTCCCGCTTGCGCCTGCAGAAGCTCGATGTCTACCGCTGAAGCCACCCGCCGCGCGCCCAACGCCTACATGCCGATCCCGGCTCGCATCGGGCAGATGACCGGTGACATCGAGGACGTGTTCACGTGGGTGCTCGAACCGGCCCAGCCGTTCGAGTTCGTCCCGGGGCAATTCAACATGCTCTATGCCCACGGCGTCGGGGAGGCGCCGATCTCGATTAGCGGCGACCCGACGGATCCCACGGTTCTGCACCACACCGTGAGAGTCGTGGGCAAAGTGACTCGCGCGCTCGGCGCCTTGGACGTGGGCGACGAGGTCGGGGTGCGCGGCCCCTTCGGGAGCACGTGGCCGATCGAAGAGGCCGCCGGGCAAGACGTACTATTCGTGGCGGGCGGACTCGGGCTCGCACCGCTTCGCCCCGCGATTCTCTCGGTTCTGGCGAGGCGCGGCGAGTTCGGCCAAGTGTCGATCATCTACGGTGCGCGGTCACCCGAGGACATCCTGTTTCGCCGGGAGCTCGAGGCCTGGCGCGGTCGCTTCGACGTGGACCTCGATGCGATCGTCGATCGCTCGGGCACGGACTGGTACGGGCCCGTGGGTGTCGTGACGCGCCTCGTCGCCGAGGCCGACGTCGATCCCGAAACGAGCATCGCGATGGTGTGCGGGCCGGAGATCATGATGCGCTTCACGGCGCGTGAGCTCGAGCAGCGCGGCTTCGCCCAGAGCCAGATTTGGATTTCGATGGAGCGAAGCATGAAGTGCGCCGTGGGGCTTTGCGGCCACTGCCAGCTCGGAGGGTCGTTCGTGTGCAAGGACGGTCCGGTATATCGATACGACGAGGTGGCGGCGAAGATGCTGGTGAGGGGGCTCTGATGGCTCGCGCGCGCCTCGCGGTATGGAAGTTTGCTTCTTGTGATGGCTGCCAGCTGAGCATCCTCGACTGCGAGGACGAGCTCCTGCAG
>JAHELW010000152.1 GCA_024643985.1 Myxococcales bacterium
CTTCGTGCAGATCCTGGCGTTCTCACATTCAGCGTCGACCTCGCCGACCAAGCGCCGCGTCCTCACGGTGTCGGTCTATTTCGTGACGTGGGTCGTGCTGACTGTGCTCGCCCCGCTTTGGATCCCCGTTGCGCTCGTCATCGGCATCTTCCGGCGGCGCCGGTTCGTCGTGCTTCGCCTGATGATGTTTCTCTATGCTTATCTCGCGATCGAGCTCATTGGCCTCACGCTGGCCACCGGGATCTATCTCATCACGCCGCGGAACATCGAGCGGCAGCAAGACCTCTTTTTCCGGCTGGAATGCTGGTGGGGCTCGGCGCTGTTCCGTTGGCTCAGCCGCTTCCTGTCTCTGTCGGTCGAGATCGAAGGCGACGAGCACGTGCTCCCGGGTCACGTGCTCGTGTTCATTCGTCACGCCAGCATCATCGATACGGCAGTGCCGGTTGCGTTCATTTCGAACGTCCACGGCCTCAGGCTCCGCTACGTGTTCAAGCGTGAGCTTCTGGTGGACCCGTGCATCGACGTCGCCGGCCACGCCTCGCCGAACTACTTCATCGACCGCGGCGGAAGCGTGACCGAAGAGCTCGCCGGCATTCGCAACCTCGCAGTCGACCTCGGGGACGAAGGAGTCCTGCTCTACCCCGAAGGCACGCGCTTCACGGAACGAAAGAAGAGAATTGCGCTCGCGCGTCTGGCGAAGACCCACCCCGACCTCGTCCCTCTCGCTGAGTCCTTTCAGCACTGTCTGCCCCCGAAGCCCGGCGGCGCGCTCAGCCTGCTGGACGCGGCGCCCGACGCCGACGTCTTGTTCGTTGCACATCGGGGCCTCGAGGGGCTCGCAGAGGTGGGCGACCTCTTGAGCGGCTCGGTCGTCGGCAAACGAATCCAAGTCAAGATGTGGCGCGTGCCGGCGGCGGAAATACCGAAGGGCGATGCGAGGCGCCGGTGGCTGTTCGACGCCTGGAAACGGGTCGATGACTTCGTCGCGGGCTAGCGGCGACGTCGCTTTTTGCCGTCCGTCGCCATCGGTCCGAGATACCGATCGTCTTCGATGCCGTAGTCGCGCAGGATCTCGGCACCGGCTTTTCGCGCAGCCGCGAGGTCGAGCGTGACCACGAAGCCGTCCCCGGTCACGATGCGAAACCACGGCCCCTCGGCGCGGTCGATGATCGCCGCCAGGTGTGCGAGGTCGCGTGGAACGACGCCGTTGACCAGCCGAACGGTTTCGCCGCCCCAGTCTTGGTAGCCCCGGTTCACGGGGTGGGGCAGAACCTGCCCGAGTAAGACGATCTCGCGCCGCTCTCGAGTGACGAGGTTGTTGACCTCCGCGTAGCTGACGGCATCGGAGTATCCGGCGTCGGCGTCGTCGATGAGCTGTTCGCTGAGCGGTTGAAAGACGAGCCCGCCGAACTGGACGTACCGCGGTTTTTCCGTGAGCCGTCGGCCGGGTACCAGCGGGGCGTGCGGTGTCAGCTGGATTCGTTTCTCGAGCCTCTTGCCGTTTCGTAGGACGGTGAGCGTCATGGTCTCGCCGACCTGCTTGCTCTGGTACACGATCTCGTAGCCGACCCGCCCGATCCCCGGCCACCTCACCGTGAGGTCGTTTGCGACCTCGTGGCCGTCCATGGCGAGGATTACGTCGCGCGGGCGCAGCACCCCGTGCGCCGGACCGCCGTGGTCGACGCGAAGCACGAGAGCACCGGTTTGGCTCGATGCCATGCGGGCGCCGCGCCGCTGCGCGAAGCTCTCCATGTCTTGAAGCGTTGCACCGAGCCGGGGAAATCCGTCGTAGCGTCCGTCTTTCACGTCTTCGAGAAAGTGCGCGATCACCGGGGCCGGGATCATGTAGCCGACGTTGTCAGCCCGCTCGATGCCCTGCATGGCGATCCCGACGATCGCGCTCTTGGTCATGACGGGACCTCCGCTGTTGCCGGGATTGATCGCGGCGTCGATCTGCACGGACAAGAGGTCGCGATAGGACTGGGTATACGTGTCGATCTCGATTCGAGAGACGATACCGGATGTGATCGACAGCGTATCGCCACCGATTGGAAAACCATAGACGACGACGTTCTGCTGAAGTCTCGGCATCTTGCCGAGGGGCGCCGCCCGCGCGCCGTCGAAAAACCTCCGATCTTCGACCTCGAGCAGAGCGAGGTCAGCGTCGTGACTGATGAATGACACCCTCGCGGGAAAGCGCATGCTGCCATCGGCGCGCTTGACCTCGATGCTGACCGCGCTCTCGACGACATGCGCATTCGTGAGGATGCGGTTCTCGGCGATGATCACGCCCGAGCCCCCCGAAAGAGCAATGCCCTCCGTTTGCCACGGCGCCAGCAGGTCTGGCGCATCGCTCACGACGTCGAGCTTGACGACGCTCGACGGGCTTTGTGCGCCGGCCGGCCTTGCCGAGAATTGAAGCGCGAAGAGGAGTAGTGCTGAGAGAAACGCCCGGGTTCGCATCAAGTCTCGACGAGAGTAGCGCCCTAATGCGACCCGAGGGACGCCGCAAAGAGGACCGGCTGAAGATCGGTGGTCCGGAAGCGCTCTTCCGTGCCCAAGTCCGAGCTTAGCCCGACAATCGTCAGCAATAGAAGCAAAAGCACGTACCGCATGTCCACCCCCTTCGTGGTGCCTGCACGGCTCGATGTGACTGAGGCAATGATCTCACTTTCGGGCGCCGGCGTAAAGGAAGCGAATGGCCGCTGAATTGCAGGGCCAAATCATGATAGGTCCTGCCCATGCGCGTCGATGCCTTCACCGGTGAAAACAACGATTGGGCCAAGCTCGCGGAGGAGGCCCAGCGGGCCGAGGCCCGCGGCTTCGACGGATTTGCGATCCCGGAAATCACGGGAGACCCCCTCCTGAACGCCGCGATGGCGGCTCGTGCGACCGAGCGGGTGCACGTTCGAACGGCGATCGCGGTCGCGTTTCCGCGAAGCCCAATGGTGATCGCGGAGCAGGCTTGGGCGATTCAACGAAATAGCGGCGGGCGCTTTGCGCTCGGGCTCGGTACGCAGGTCAAGGCGCACAACGAGCGCCGCTTCAGCACGCCTTGGAAGGCGCCGCGAAGTCGCATCGTCGAGTACGTCGAGGCGCTGCGCGCGATCTGGCGCTGTTGGGAGCTCGGAGAGCGCTTGGACTATCAGGGAGATCACTATCAGTTCTCGCTGATGACGCCGGAGTTCACGCCTCCGAAGTCGGGCCTGCCGATGGTGCCGGTCTATCTCGCTGCCGTGCGGCCGAGAACGCTCGAGTCGGCGGCTGCGGTCGCGGACGGCCTGCGGCTTCACGGCTTTTGCACCGCACGCTACTTTCGCGACGTCGTCAGCCCCGCGATCGAGCGAGGGCTTGCCTCGACCGGACGAGCTCGGAGCGAGCTCGACGTCTGCGGCGGTGGATTCGTCGCGACCGGTCCCGACGAAGAAACGGTGATGAAGAACCGCGAGTGGGTGCGCTACCGCATCGCGTTCTACGGCTCGACCCCGGCGTATCGACCCGTGATGTCGCTTCACGGCTGGGACGACTTGGCGGAGAAGCTCCTTCACATGACGAAGACGGGACAGTGGAAGAAGATGGCCGCGGAGGTGCCGGACGACGTGCTCGACGAGTTCTGCGTGTCGACGACCTATGACGCGGTCCCGGCCGCCATCGAGTCGCGTTTTGGTGGGATCTCCGACACGGTGGAGCTCGGATTCGAGGACGACACCGACCCCGGGCTCGCGCAGGAGGTGCTCTCCCGGGTGCGCGCGATCCCGAGCCCGTTCGAGGCGCCGAAAGACCGCTACGCCTAAGGCTTTCGGAGCACGAGGAGCGCGGTCTCGGCGGCGAGATTGGGGTCTTCGTCGTCGCCGATGATTCGATCCTGCGTGTCGTCGTAGTAGCGCGCGTCCTCGACGGTCACGCCCATCTTCTCGCAGAGGTCGAGCATGTCCTGAATCGACGGGAAGCGGCGGTTTGGCGTGTTGTACCACTCGTAGGAGTAAGGCCCGGGGGCCTTAGGCGCGCGCCCTTCGAGCCCGAACATCTCGCGAAGGGTTTGATGGGCGAAGTTGGTGAAGCCGACAATCGCGCGGCGGCCGACGCGGAGGGCCTCCTCGAGAAGGTGCTCGACGTTGGGCACGGCCTGAAGCGTCGAGGAGAGTACGACGTAGTCGAAGCGGTCGTCGGTGAACTCGGGTAGACCTACGTTGAGGTCGTAGTCGATGGCGTCGATCCCGTGCTGCATGGTCGCCGCGATGAGCGCGGTGCTCACCTCGACGCCGCAAAGAAGCGGAGCTCCGCGCGCCTGCAGGCGAGCGAGCAGGTCTCCCTCGCCGCAGCCGAGGTCGAGGACGGAGCTCCCGGGCGGAATCAGGTCGAGAATGCGATCGTCTTCACGGGCCTCGCGTGGCGGCCGGGGCTTGCGGGCGCCGAGCTTTGCCTCGACGAGTGGAGCAAACTGCTCGATGTCTTTTCGGAGAAGGAAGCTGTCGTGTCCGCCGTCCGTGTCGATTTCACAATACGACACGGGCTGGCCGAGCGTCGTCATCAGCGCAACGAGCTCGCGGGACTGGCTCGGCGGAAACAGCCAGTCGCTCGAAAACGAAATGACGAGCCAATCGCACTTTGCCGCGCGAAACGACTCGAGGCGCCTCTCGCGCGTGTCTCCGAGGTCGAAGTTGTCCATGGCCAGCGTGATGGCGACGTACGAGTTGGCGTCGAAGCGGCCGACGAACTGCTTACCCTGGTAGGCGAGATACGATCCGACCGAGAACCGCTTTTCGAAATCGGTGACGATGTCGCGCGGCGCGTGACGGTCGAGGTCGAACTTTCGCGTCATCGCGTCGGATGAGAGATAGGTGATGTGGCCGAGCATGCGCGCGAGCGCGAGGCCGGTACGGGGGTGCTCGCCGGTGCCGTAGTACTGGCCGCCGTGAAATTGGGGGTCGGTTTGGATCGCGTTACGGCCGACGACGTCGAACGCGATGGCCTGGGCAGTGAGACGCGCCGACGCGGCGATCACGACGGCGGTGCCGACGCAGTCCGGGTGACGCGTGGCCCAGGAGAGAACCTGATGGCCGCCGAGTGACCCACCGACGACCGCGTGAAGCCTTTTCACACCGAGGAGGTCGACGAGCTTCTTTTGCACGTCGACGATGTCTTCGACCGTGACGAGAGGAAACTCGCTGCCGTAAGGCATGCCGGTCGCCGGATTGATCGTGCCGGGGCCCGTGGTGCCCCGGCATCCGCCGAGGACGTTCGAGCAGATCACGAAGAAACGGTCGGTGTCGACCGCCTTGCCCGGGCCGACGAGCCCTTCCCACCAGCCCGGGTCGTCGTCTTCGTCGTGCCGCGCGGGGTGCGAGTCGCCGGTGACCGCGTGGCAGATCAGGACGGCATTGCTGCGGTTTTCGTCGAGGGTGCCGTACGTTTCGTAGGCGACCTCGACGCCGGGCAACGTGCCGCCGTGCCGAAGCCGCAGAGGCTCCGGAAAGACGGCGGTTTGCATGTACCGGAGCGGCGCCGCGCTCCGAACGGAATCGGTGCTTTCAAACGGATCGACCACGATGCCGCGCAGCTTACCTCACGGCTGCGGCAAGAGCTTGATCGATGTCCGCGATGATGTCTTCGACGTCCTCGATGCCGACCGAGACGCGCACGTACTCGGGGACGACGCCGGTCTGCTGCTGCTCCTCCGGACTCAGCTGCTGGTGCGTCGTCGACGCCGGATGAATGACGAGCGTCTTGGCGTCGCCGATGTTTGCGAGGTGGGAGCAGAGCTTCACCGAGTTGATGAACTTCTTGCCGGCCTCCATGCCGCCCTTGATGCCAAACCCGAGAATCGCCCCTTTTCCTTTCGGAAGGTAGTGATTGGCACGCTCGTTGTCTGGATGAGAAGGGAGTCCTGGATAGTTCACCCACTCGACCGCCGGGTGCGCCTCGAGGTGCTCGGCAACGGCCTGCGCGTTTTCACAGTGGCGCGGCATGCGAAGGTGAAGCGTCTCGAGCCCCTGCAAGAACAGGAAGGCTGCGAACGGGCTCATCGCCGCGCCGGTGTCGCGAAGCCAATGGGTACGGGCCTGCACCGTGTAGACGATGTTGCCCATCGGTGCGAGTGCGTCGGCGAGGATGGCGCCGTGATAGTTCGGGGACGGGCCGCAGAATTCCGGCCACTTGTCGCGGTTCTCGGTCCACTGGAAGTTCCCGGAATCGACGATGCATCCGCCGACGTGTGCGCCGTGGCCGCCGATGAACTTCGTCGTCGAGTAGACGTTGATGTCGATGCCGTGCTCGAAGGTATTGAGCAGATACGGAGTCATCACGGTGTTGTCGCAGATCACCGGAAGTGCCCCGTGGGGCGCGCTGTGGGCGGCGTCGGCGATGGCCTTGAAGTCGGGGACGTCGTTCTTCGGGTTGCCGAGCGATTCGATGTAGACGAGGCGCGTGTTTTCGTCGACGAGCTCGTGGATTTGCTCCGGGTGGTTCGGGTCGAAGAAGCGGACTTCCACCCCGAGGTTTTTCATGGTGTTGTTGAAGAGCGTCCAGGTGCCGCCGTAGAGGCTCGTTGCCGAGACGAAGTTCTGACCCGCGTGGCACAGCGTGAGGACCGCCGCGTTGACGGCGGACTGGCCGGAAGCAAACCCGAGACCCATCACGCCGCCGTCGAGCGCGGCGAGGCGCTTCTCGAGGACGTCGACCGTCGGGTTCATGATGCGCGAGTAGATGTTGCCGAACTCGGCCAGGCCGAACAGCGCCGCGGCATGGTCGGTGTCGTTGAACACGTACGACGTGGTCGCGTAAATCGGGACCGCGCGGGCATTGGTTGCGGGATCGGGTTCTTGGCCCGCGTGCAGCGCACGCGTACCGAGGCCGTAATTCTCTTCGGTCATGTCGGGTACCTCGTTTCCAGGCGATGGAATCCTTGGGGGCGTGGATGATAGCGGTAATGTGGCTGGACTCACAACCCAGATCCTTCGCCTTGCTCACCCGTCTTTTATGAACATGGGCACTAAACTCGCAAGCATCCGCCCTCCGGATTTGCCAGAATCTGTGAGGAGGCGCGGGACACGAATGAAACCAGGCGGCCACGATTCACTGGCGGACCAGCTCTTGGAGCTACAGGCGATTGAAGAGGCGCGTGTAGCGGCCGAAGGGCAGGAGCGGCAGCGGTTGGCCGAAGAGGCCAGGCGGCGTGCTGACGAGGAAGCGCAGCGGCAGCGCGAAGAGCAAGAAGCGCGGCGGCGCGCAGAAGAAGAAGCGCGCCTCGCCCAGGAGCGTGCGGCGCGCGCCGAGGAAGAGCGTCGTCTGCGTGAGGCCAAGGAAGCAGAGCTTCGCGTTCAGCTCGAACAAGAGGCCAAGGCGCGCGCCGAAGAGCAAGAGCGACTGCTGGCGCACGAAAAGGAGATTGCGGCCATCACCGCCGTCGAACGTTCGAAGATCCGGAATCGACGGATCACCGTTGGCGTGGTCGTGGGTGTGCTGCTGGGTGCGCTTGGTAGCTACGTGTTCTTGATCGCGCCGGCGCTCGAACGAAAAGCTCTCGAGGCCGAGCGGGCGCGCCAGGAACAGCAGATGGCGCTCGAGCAAAAAGAGCGCGCGCAGCAGGAGCTCGTCGAAGCGAAGGAGCAGGCCGCGGAAGCCGAGCAGGCCAAGGCTCAGTATCAAGAAGAGCTTCAGCGCCGCGAAGAGCGCCAGCGGGAGCGAGAGGCCCGCGCCAAGGAGCGCCCGGCACAGCGACCCAAGCCCAAACAGAAGCGCTGCGCACCCGACGACCCCCTATGCGGATTGGACCTAGACTGACGGGGACATTCTCCCCCCTCCCAAACGCCCTGATTCCAACCACTTACGACCCACACCGCGAAAACCCGAATTCGAGGCTGCACTGCCGCGCATACGGGGCTCGGAAAAAACACGACGCGGGC
>JAHELW010000015.1 GCA_024643985.1 Myxococcales bacterium
AGCACTCCGACCACATGGCCGAGCTCGTCTGCTCGAACTCGTTTCGAGGCGCGGCGCTGCACAACGCGGTCGGGCAGCTCAAGGAAGAGATGCGCCGAGCCGGCTCTCTCGTCATGGAGGTTGGCGAGACGCATCGGGTGCCGGCCGGGGGCGCCTTTGCGGTCGACCGTGAGCGCTTCAGCGCGGAGATCACGGGCCGAATGCAGGCCCATCCACTCATCGAAGTCGTTAATGAAGTGGTGGACCGGATACCCGCGGGGGGGCCTGTCGTCATCGCAACCGGTCCTCTCACGTCCGGTGGGCTTGCGGACGACCTTGCCGAGACCGTCGGGGCCGAGCACCTCGCCTACTACGACGCGATCGCGCCGATCGTCGCGGCGGACTCGATCGACTTCGACCGGGCGTTTCGAGCCTCTCGCTACGACAAGGGCGGGGACGCTGCTTACGTGAACTGCCCGCTCAATCAGGAGGAGTACGAGGCGTTCGTGCAGGCGGTTCTCGATGCGGAGAAGGTGACGCCTCGCGAGTTCGAAGAGGTTCGCTACTTCGAGGGCTGCTTGCCCATCGAGGTGCTCGCAGCCCGGGGCCCCAAGACGTTGTCGTTTGGCTGCATGAAGCCCGTAGGTCTCACGGATCCGCGGACGGGCAGGTGGCCGCACGCCGTGGTCCAGCTCCGGCAGGAGGACGCAGCCGCCACCGCCTACAACATGGTGGGCTTTCAGACCCGCATGAAGTGGCCGGAGCAAAAGCGCGTGTTTCGAATGATTCCGGGTTTGGAGCGCGCCGAGTTCGAGCGCTTCGGCAGTGTCCATCGAAACACGTTCGTCGACTCACCGAAGGTGCTCGACGACGATTTGGCGTTGGTTGCTCGGCCGGGCGTCTACCTCGCCGGCCAGATCAGCGGCGTCGAGGGTTACGTCGAGAGCGCCGCGTGCGGACTGCTCGTCGGAATGAAGCTGGCTCACGAGCTTCGAGGGCTCACGGTTGGCTTTCCGCCGCGAACCACGATGCTCGGAGGGATGGTTGGACACCTTCGCCAACCCAACGACGACTTCCAGCCTTCGAACGTCATGTGGAGCATGGTGCCGTCCATCGAGGGGCGTCGAATGAAGAAGCGCGCGCGCCGCGACGAGCAGTCGAAGCGGGCTCTGCAGGATCTCGAGACCTGGCTGACCGACGTGGTAAGGTCGAACGATGCGCGCCTCGAGTCCGCTCGACAAGCAGATCGACGCCTTCGCTCAGTACCTGCGTGACGAACGCCGGAGCTCGGCGCGCACCGTGGAGACCTACGTCCGCGACCTTCGGAGCTTTCGCGACTACGTGCTCACTGAAGGGTTGCCCGGCGATGCGCGCAAGCTCGACATCGTGGCGCTCCGAGGATTCCTGTCCAGCCTGTTTCGTTCGAATCAGGCCAGCACCATGAAAAAGAAGGTCAGCGCGATTCGCTCCTTTTACAAGTTCCTTCTGAAGCGTCGGATCGTGAAAGCGAATCCCGCATCGGGGCTTCGCTCGCCGAAAGTTCCGCGGGGCCTGCCGCGTTTCCTGACCGTCGACCAGGCGTTTCGAGTGATGGAGGCGCCCCCGAGGGACGACGCACGGGCCTCGCCGCTTCGCGTGCGCGATCGTGCTCTGCTGGAGGTGCTTTACGGGACCGGGGTCCGCGTCGGCGAGCTCGCGTCGATGAACGTGACGGACTGCGACTTCTCGGAGAGGTCCGTGCGGGTGTTGGGTAAGGGCGGAAAGGAGCGCGTCGTTCCTCTCGGGAAGTCTTCGCTCGACGCGCTGGAGGCCTACCTGCCGGTGCGGTTGGGGCTGGCCGCCAAGGCGAAAGACGCCGATGCGGATGCAATGTGGCTGTCGCGAAGGGGAACGAGACTGAGCGTTCGGCAAGCGCAGAACATCGTACGCCGTCATGGAACCGCGGGCGCAGGGCGGGGCGATCTTCATCCGCATGCGATGCGGCATTCGTGCGCCACGCACCTACTCGATGCGGGCGCGGACTTGCGGTCGATCCAGGAGCTGCTCGGTCACTCGAGCTTGTCGACGACGCAGCGATATACGCACGTCAGCGTCGACCGGCTGATGGAGGTGTACGACCGGGCCCATCCCCTGGCGCGGGGCGAAAACGACGGGAGTTGACACCCCAAAAGGGCGACTTACGTTCCTTCGACCCAGATGAGCCACCCCGATCTGCCTGTTTTTCGCTCCACCACCATCGTCGCCGTTCGTCGCGACGGCAAGGCCGCCATGGCTGGCGACGGCCAAGTGTCGCTCGGCCAAACCGTGATGAAAGGGCAGGCGCGCAAGGTGCGCCGCATCGCTGATGGCAAGGTCATCGCGGGTTTTGCGGGTGCCACCGCGGATGCGTTCACGCTTCTCGACCGCTTCGAGGCGAAGCTGAAAGAGTTTCGCGGGAGCCTTCAGCGCGCGGCGGTCGAGCTTGCCAAGGACTGGCGGACCGACCGCTATCTCCGCCGCCTCGAAGCGATGCTCGTGGTGATGGATGCGAGCACGACGCTGCTGATTAGCGGCACGGGCGACGTGGTAGAGCCGGACGAGGGCGTGATTGCCATCGGCTCGGGCGGGTCGTATGCGCTCGCGGCAGCGCGTGCTTTGGTGCGAAACAGCGAGCTTTCTGCCGCGGATGTCGCGCGCCGCTCGTTGGAGATCGCCGCAGAGATTTGCGTGTACACGAACGCACAAATCGTCGTCGAGGAGATGGTAGAATGACGCTGGGAAATTTCACTCCTCGCGAAACGGTCGGCGAGCTCGACCGCTACATCATCGGCCAGCACAAGGCGAAGCGCGCCGTCGCGATTGCGCTTCGCAACCGGTGGCGACGTCAGCAGGTGGGGAGCGATCTTCGAGACGAAATCGCACCCCGAAACATCATCATGATCGGCCCGACGGGCGTCGGAAAGACGGAGATCGCGCGTCGGCTCGCGAAGCTCGCGCGGGCGCCCTTCGTCAAGGTGGAGGCGTCCAAGTTCACCGAGGTCGGCTACGTTGGGCGCGACGTCGAATCGATGATCCGCGACCTCGTCGAGAACGCGATCCAGATTTGTGAGAAAGAGGCGCTCGACGGGGTCCAGACACGCGCGCAGGACGCCGCCGAAGAGCGCCTCGCGAAGCTCGTGCTGGCCGCAGAGCGCCCGCAGGTGGAGACTCCTCCGCAGCAGGCGAAGCCGCAGACGCATCAGTTCGGCCCGCTGAGCTTTCAGATTTCCCCGCAGCAGTCGCAGCCTCAACCGTTTTACTCGGACAGCGAGGTGAACGACGTCCGTCAGCGGTTGCGCAACGGCGAGCTCGACGAGGTGGAGGTCGAGCTCGACGTCACCGACACGCAGAATCCCTTCATGACGATCTTCGGGGCCGGCGGAACCGAGGAGGTCAATCTTCAAGACATGATGTCGCAGATGCCAGGGTTCAAAGGCCGGACGAAGCGGCGCCGCTTGAAGGTGCCCGACGCGCTCGACGTTCTAAAGCAGCAAGAAGCGCAGAAGCTCATCGACCACGACAAGGTTCAGCGCGATGCGCTCCAACGCACCGAGCAGGCCGGGATCGTGTTCTTGGACGAGATCGACAAAGTCGGCTCGGATCGGCGTATCGGTGGCCCCGACGTGTCGCGGGAAGGGGTGCAGCGCGACCTCTTGCCGATCGTCGAAGGGTCCACCGTGAGCACGAAGTACGGTTCGGTGAAGACCGACCACATCTTGTTCATCGCGGCAGGCGCGTTCCACGTATCGAAAGTCGCCGACCTAATCCCGGAGCTGCAGGGCCGATTTCCAATCCGCGTCGAGCTCGACTCGCTCGAAAAGGGCGACCTCATACGCATTCTCACGGAGCCGAGGAACGCGCTCACCAAACAGTACGCAGCCCTGATGGCCACCGAGGGCATCGAGGTCGTGTTCGAGCCAGCGGCGATCGAAGAGCTCGCGGGGTACGCCGAAGAAGCAAACAATCGCTCGGAAAACATCGGCGCGCGGCGGCTCTACACGATCATGGAAGCCCTGCTCGAAGAGCTTTCGTTCGACGCGTCCGAGCGCGCGGAGTCGAAGTTCCTCGTCGACGTCAATTACGTGAAGTCGACCCTCGACCCCATTCTCGCGGACGAGGACCTGGCCAAGTACATCCTGTAGTCGCGGCGGGCCTGTCCGGCGTCAGCGGCCGGTGCGTGCGTGCGGGTTTTCGCGGTGTGGGTCGTAAGTGGTTGGAATGATTCGGCTTGCGAGGGGGGAGCGTGTCCCCTAGGAGCGGCGGGCTGTCAGCTTGGCGGCTAGCTCTTCGAGCATTTGGCGTCCCTGGGGGTTGAACGGGGCCGTCTTCACCGAGCGGGTTGCGGCGCCGGCGAGCTCGATGATTCGCGCCTCGAGACGCTCGACCACACCCAGCTCCCGAAGGCGCCGTCGCGCGGCCTCGAGCTCCGCTTCGGTCACGTCCTGCCGGCCGACGATCGCTTCGACGGGCTCTCGATCACGTCCCGAGGTCGATCGGCGAAGCTCGGCAAGCACGCTGCTGAGCTTTCCGTGGGGCAGGTCCATGCCAGGCTTGCCGGTGCTGTCGATCGAGCCCAGCGCGCCGAGCAGGTCGTCGCGGATTTGAAAAGCCTCGCCGATCGGACTGGCCCAATCGGACAGCGCCTGGAGCTCCCGCCGGCTCGGATTTCCAAGCAGGGCGCCGAGCAGCAGCGGGCCCCGCACCGAATAGCTAGTCGTCTTCAACGCGTGCATGCGGCCGACGTCCGGATCGCCGATCAGGTCGAGCTGCTGACCGCAGTAGACCTCTTTTTGAATCGTCAGGAAGGTTCCGGCCGCCTCCGGCCAAGCCTGGGTGGGATAGGGCGCACGGAGAAAGAGGTCCCACGCGTACGAGGCAGCCAGATCGCCTGCAAGCACGCCGAGCGCGGCACCGAGGTGCGAGTCCTCGTGCTTTCGCTGCAGCGCCGCATGCACGGCGGGGCCACCTCTTCGCACGTCGTCGCCGTCCATCCAGTCGTCGTGAATGAGCAGATAGCTCTGCAAGAGCTCGAGCGAGGACGAGAGCTCCACGAGCCGGTCCATTCCGTGCCCCGGGCGAACGCATCGATATCCCGCGGCGGCGAGGGCGGGGCGAAGCCGTTTGCCGCCGCGCACCGTGAGCGCCTCGATCCCATCGACGAGCTCGACGGTCGGAGGCGAGATCGCGGCGGTCTCTTGCCTCTTTTCCTCGAAGAACTCGACCAGGTGCGCGTCGACCTCCATGCGGAGGAGTCGGAGCCAGCTTGGCTGCGCGGGCTCGCGTTCAGGCTGCGCTTCTCGGACGGCCTGCAGTCGTGATGCTTCCATGGCTTTTTCCTCGCTCGCCTTCGCCGGTGCACGAGCGCTCGTAGTGCGCCAGCGCCATCACCGGGAAATACTGTCGATAGAGCCGGTAGTTCAGCAATGCGGTCTCGAAGAACACTCCGGCGAGCTCGCCGTCGGGCCACTCTCCCGACTCGAGCTGGAGCGACGCGAGATGAAGGGCGGCCCGTTCCAGCGCGTTTCGGTTGGGCTCCTGGGCCGCGAGGAGCCCCATGAGGGCCCACGCGGTCTGGACCGGCCGGCTCGTCTCCGCTTCGAGGTAGCCGGGCTCGAGGGATGGGTCCTCACCCCACCCGCCGTCGGGCCGCTGGTGGGCGAGCAGCCATTCGCACGCGCTGCGGATCGAGCGGTCCGATCGTGCAACTCCCGTCGCCAAGAGCCCCCGCACACCGAACATCGTCGCGTAGACGTAGCGGACTCCCCAGGCCGCGTTCCACGAGCCATTGGGGTTCTGCGCAGCGAGCAGGAAGCGACGCGCCTGGTCGATCGCTCGTTCGATGCGGGGGCGATGAATCTCGGGGTATCGGATCCGGGCTTCGCGCAAAGCCATCACACAAGACGCGGTACATTCCACGTACGAGCGCTCCGTCATGCAGTTCCCGAACATCTCGGAAGGGTTCATCCATTCGAGCGGGACGCGGGTCTTGCGCGGCTCGTAGCTCCCGAAACCGCCGTCGGGGTTCTGACAGCGGAGAATGAAACCGACGGCACGCGCAGCGAGCTCGCGTCCGAGGGCCTCCGGCTTGGCGTGGAGCAGCGCGAGAAGCGCCTCGGCGGTGCAGTCGCTGACCGGCCAGCCGTGGCCGACCTCGGAGAAGCACCAGCCGCCGCTCGGATCGATGCGATGTGCGGAACGATAGTCGAAGCCGGCGGCAAGGATCTGTTGGCTCGCGAGAAACGAAGCGCCTCGGCCAATAGGAGAGTCGAGCGCCGTTTCGTGCGGTGCAGGCACGGCGGCGAGAGCCTGCAGCGCAAACGCGGAATCCCAGCATACGCTTCCCGCTCCTGCGACCCGCGCGCCCTCTTTCGAGTCTTCCCAGAACCAAGCATCGAAGCGATCGATCGCGAGATGGAGATCCGGATCGCGCGGGTCGTGCGCCCAAAGCGCGAGCATGCTCAGCAGGCCGTTGACCGGGGAGAGCGACAAATGGCTGCTCGCCCGAAGGTCTGCGCGCATTCTCGCCCGGAGCGACTCGATGACGCCCCGGCGGAACCTCTGCGGGTGGACGCGCTCGAACGCGCGCGCGATCGCGAATAAGGCGCGCACGGGAGCCGTGGTCGGAAACGGTGCATCGGCCTCACGAACCCGGTCGGCGCACGTGCTGAAGTCGATCGACGCGTACGGTTGGCGGTAGAGCTCGCGCCGAAGCTCGTCGACGACGGGGGTGGAGCGCGCGACGAAACGCTGCCCGTACAGCACCCCGAGGCCGAGGTAGATCGAACGTGTGTGGCAGTAGTAGCTCGCCGGATGCACGGGAATCCACGAAGGAAGCGCCCAAACCTCGGGCGGAACCGGGTTGACGCCTTCCCACTCGTAGAGGCCGAGCAGGGCGAGCCAGGCCTTGCCCCACGTCGGAATTGCCTGGACTTCGCCTTCCCGGCCGAACATCTCCCGTGCGGGCCGAAGCCAGGGCTCGTCCGGTGCCGCACCCAAGAGGCGCGCGGCGACGTAGACCAGCGTGGTCACGAAGAGGTTCTCCTCGTCGTGAGCGTGAAGTCCCCAGACCCCGCTGTTCGCTCTGGACCTCTGGAAATACACCAGCATGCCGCGGCGCCTCGCTTCCGAGACCTCGAGGCCCATGATCTCGAAGGCGATCGCATACTGTGCGGTCAGCATCGGGCACCACGCGCACTCACCCTCCCAGCTTCCGTCGTCGCGCTGCATCTCGAGCAGCGCGGAAATGCCGTCGCGAAGTGCGCGCGTCGGGCTGCGAGCTGCATCCGGTCGCGTGTGCTGCACGAGCATGCGGCGTCACTCTCCGTCGGCGATGCGTCGTGCGGCCGAGGCGCTGAACTGATTGATGCGGACGAGCTTCGCGGCGACGTCGTCGATGCGGTCCTCTGCGACGCCCGCGGCCAGCGCCACCGAACGCGCATGCAGGCTCATGTGCCCCCGCTGGATTCCCTCCGCCGCGAGTGCGGAGAGCGCGCCGAGATTCTGCGCGAGACCGACCGCTGCCATCACCATTGCGAGCTCCTTGGCGCGCTCTGCGCGGAGGAGCTTTCGGAGCACACGGAGGGTCGGATGGACGCGCGTCGAGCCCCCCACCGTTCCAACCGCCATGGGAAGCTCGATCTCTCCAAATAAGCGTCCCTCGGAGCGCCACCACCGTGTGAGCGGCTCGTAGCTTCCGTTGCGCGCGGCAAATGCATGCGCTCCGGCTTCGAGACCGCGCCAATCGTTGCCGGTCGCGATGCCGACCGCGTCGATGCCGTTCATCACGCCTTTGTTGTGTGTGGCTGCGCGATAGGGGTCCACGGCTGCAAAGCGATAGGCTTCCACCACTCCTGCTGCGACCTCCGAGCCCGGGTGTCCCGGTCGCTCGAGGAGCTCCTCGCGAATCGCGCACCGCGCGCTGGCAAGTCGCCGGTCGGCCAGGTTGCTGAGGATACGAAGGCGTACTCGCCCCCCGCTCACCTGTTCGATGAGGGACGCGACCCCCTCGGCCATGTCGTTCACGATGTTGGCGCCCATCGCATCCCGGCAGTCGACGAGGAGATGGACGATGATCATGTCGGGCTCTGCGTCGGGCAGTCGGACCTCGAGCAGCTTGGCCCCTCCACCGCGTGCAACCATGTTGGGGTGCCGTTGGTTTGCGGCGCCGAGAATCCGCTCCTCGGCTTCTTCGAGCGCGGCTCTCGACCTCGAACGATCCTCGACGTCCAAGATCTGAATCTGCGCGATCATCAGCGACTCCCGCACCGCAGCATCGAAACCACCCGAGGCTCGGATCACGCGGGCCGTGTTGCTCGCCGCCGCCACGACCGACGGCTCCTCGACCGCCATCGGAACGACGTAGTCCTTGCCGTTGACTCGAAAATTCAGTCCGAGACCGATCGGTAAGCTGAGCACACCGACGCAGTTCTCCACCATCTTGTCGGCGATGGAGAGCCCGTCCGAGCCGAGACCCCGAAGCACCGAGAGGTCCTCGTCGCTGAGGTCGAAGCGCCGAGCAAGCTCCGCGTGTCGATCGGTGACGTCGAGGCGATAGAATCCAGGGATTCGCGAGGACGGGCGCTCCAAATGAGCTTTCAGAGCCTCTGCAGTCATGCCGCATCCATTTCTCTGAGAGCACTGCTCGTCGTCGGGCCTCCCGCCATGAGACGCCACATCGGGTGCCAGAGGGCCTCGTAGTCTGCGCGGAGTGCCGCATCGTCCGCGACCTTTTCGGTGCAGCGGGCGATGATCTCTTCGACCTCCTCGCGCCCTATCTTGACCTGGGCTTCCGTCACGAACATGGCGTCGTTTCCGTACGCCCGTCCGAGTGTCTTCACTGCCATCATGAGGGGAAGAAGACAGAAGAGGCGCAATCTCGAGTGCTGCGCCGGCACCGTCAGCGCATAGTCGAGCGCGCGATCGAGATTTCGGCGCGCGAGGTCGAAGAGCGGAACGACCGCGAGATGTGCATCGGCTCGGCGCTCCGGATTGGCGAGGTCGTGGTTTCCGAGACCTCGGGCTCGGCAGAGCGAGCGGGGCACGAATGAACGCCCTCGCTGGAGGTCGTCGGTGATGTCCTTGAGGATGTTTACCAGCTGAAGCCCCGCGCCGAACGGCTCGGCGAGATCGCCCATTCTTCGCGCCGTTTCGCTTTCGGGTGCGAGGCTCATCTCGCACGCAAAAAGCTCGGTCAGCATGTGCCCGACCGTACCCGCGACGAAGTAGCAGTACCGCTGCAGGTCGTCGCTCGTCCACGGGGCCACGACACCGTCGCCGTCCGCCGACCGATGACTGTAGATCTGCATTCCACGCCCCATCTCGGAAACCCACTGGCGGACCGAGCGCTGCATCTCAGGCGGCGTCTGGTCCAGCACGCCGATTACTCGGTGGAGCTGCGCGCAAAGGCGAGCTTCCTGCGGCGGCGACCCGTCTACACCTTCCCAGAGTCGCTCGAACGTTTGTGCAGGCGCGGCTCCGCGAAGCACGTCGTGAAACGCGTAGTACCGCGCGTCACGGTCGCTCAACGAGAACGACTCGTTGTCCTCTACGGCGTCGACGATGCGGCAAAGTAAGTAGCCGCAGGTGACTGCCTTCCGGAGGTCGCCTGGAAGTATCTCGATTGGGCGCGAGAACGTCCTCGACACCTCGCGCAGGCTCGTCGTGCAGAAATCCCAGTCAGTCGGCATGTAGCGTCTCCTTCCTTGGTCCGGATGGGCGAAATAGGGCCCGGCGTGCCCAAGTCTGGGGGGCTGCCCACCCCAAGGACCGCGTTCGCACCGCGGCAGGCTCCGGATGAAGAGTAGCCAGCGGCCAACGAAGCCAACCGGCCAGCTCCGGCAACGTCTTCGGGTCGTCGACGAGAGCGTCGCCCGCCGCGCGCAGAGCTACGCGCGTGAACGCCCGAAAGAAGTCGGCGCGGCTGGTCGAGCTCGCGCCTAGCAGCCGCATGGTGAGGTCGCGCTGCGCGCGGCTGCCACGCCACGTCTCGAAGATCGCACCGCGGATCGCCTGCGCGCCCGGATCGTCGCGAACGAAGGCTTGATAGATCGCATTCGACAAGAGCTCTGGGACGTAACTCGCCGTCGCTCTCGCCGCCGCGTAGGCGCTCAGGTTCTTCGATGCAGCAAGCGCCTCGGCGTCGAGGAGAGACATCGTGATCCCCATCGCCGTCAGCGGATGGAAGACGCCCGCGGCATCGCCTACCAGCGCAACCCCTCGTCCGGCCCGGTAGCGCCTCGGCCGAAACACGTTCGCCGCCCAACTGAGCGAGGCGGACGAGAGCGCGTCGCGCACGCCGTGCCGAAGGCCTCGTGGCAACACCTCTGCAAACGACTTCCAGATCCACTCCGGGGTGTGGGCCCCGCGGCGGATCGCATGCGGCACGTCGATGCACACTCGAATCTGCTCTTCGTCGATTCGGTAGGCCAACACGGGACCGGGCCCGCCCAGCATGACGTGACCAAATCCATCGAAGGGGAAGTCGCGCGTCCGCACCAGCAGCCCCGCCATCAGCGAGATCGACACGTGCTCCGTGCCATCGGGTCCGGGCGCTGCCGCGCGTCGGGCGGAGCGGCCCCCTGCAACGGCCACGAGCTCCGCGCTCAAACGCTTGCCCGGCCCTCCGCGGACCGCGAGCCCGACCGTATTCGCGCCGAGAACCTCGGCTCGAATGCCCTCTAAGTAGTCGACGTTTGGGAGCGCCGCGACGCGTTCTCGGAGATGACGAACCAGTGCCGCGTGCTCGATGGTGAAGCCGCGTGCCTCGCACGGGTGGTCGAGGTGGATCTCGCCAAAACCATCGTTTGGATGCACGACGAAACCGCGGGTCTCCATTCGGTTCGGGAGCCCGTCGAGCAAGCCGTGTGAATCCAACACGCGAGCGCCCTCCGGATGAATCCATTCACCGGCGAAGCGGCGAGCCGCGCGAGGGGCCGACTCGACGAGCAGCACCGACGAGCCACGTGCCGCAAGACATGCTGCCGCCCCGCATCCCGCGGGACCGGCCCCGATCACGATCGCGTCGTAGTCGATCCCGATATCGGCGACGTCGACTGTCTTCGGCGTTACCTTCATCCCCACGTCCAGTATTCGTGAGGACGTCGTCGTTGCGAGAACAATCCCTTCGACGGATCGACGCGCCTGGTCGATCGTCCCAGAGCGCGCGCGAACGGTTTTGCGCGGTCCAAATCTTTACACAATGTCGTTTTCGCACTGCAAATAACAGGCGATTAACTTTACATTGCGTTGGTTAGTTTCTCGTTGATCCCCGTTCAACGACGACACACGACCGCTGATCCGATCTGGGGAACGAGTCGCGAGTTTGTTCGTTCACGGCTGTCGGCCTGGCGCTACACCATCCTCGTCGATCATGTGCAAGGAGGGAACGCATGAGCACAGCTGAGGCAGGGATCGCGTCCATTGGGCTTCAACTTCCGCCGCTTTACATGCCGGTCACGGAGCTAGCGGAGCTCAGGAACGTAGACCCGGACAAGTACACGAAAGGTCTGGGTTGCCTGGACATCGCGCTTTGCCCGTCGGGGCACGACGCCGCGACTCTCGCGGTAGGGGCGGCAAAACGCGCACTTTCGCGCTGGGACGGCTCGATCGAGGACATCGGGCTCATCGCGCTCGGCACCGAAAGCGCAAAGGACATGAGCCGGCCCCTCAGCGCCTGGGTGGCCGAGGAGCTCGGTCTCTCCGGGACCGTCCGCTCGTACGAAGTCAAGCACGCGTGCTACGGGGGCACTCTGGCTTTGCGTCAAGCGCTCGAGTGGAAGTGGTCCGGCGCCGGGGCGAAGAAAGCTGCTCTGGTGATCGCCTCGGACGTGGCGCTCTACTCGGTGGGGGACCCCGGCGAGCCCACCCAAGGCGCCGGCGCAGTCGCGATGATCGTCGATCGGCCCGACGCTGCGGCGGTCTCGCCGATCTCGTTCCCGTTCAGCCATCCGGCGTTCGATTTTTGGCGTCCCGTCGGAGACTCCTTCCCGTCCGTCGACGGACAGCTCAGCCTGGACTGCTACAAGAACGCCGTGTCCGAGTGCTTTCGAGCGCTCATCGGTGGCCGCGACGCTCGTGAAGTGCTCGCCGAGTATCGAGCGATCTGCTTCCACGTTCCGTTCCCGAAGATGGTCAAGAAGTCCGTGATCCACCTCGGCGAAGAGCTCGGTTGGAGCGCACAGGAGGCGGAGGAGCTCTACCGCTCCAAAGTCGAGGACGCGCTCGAATGGAATCAACTGAGCGGCAACGCCTATACCGCCAGTCTTTGGATCTCGGTTGCGCGCGCCCTCGTCGGTTTGAAGGAGGGCGCACCGATCGCCGCGTTTTCCTACGGCTCTGGATACGGAGCCGAGCTACTGCAGCTCACTGCCGGTCCCGTTGCGGCCTCTGCGCCGTGGGTCTCGGACGTCGAAGAAGATCTCAGAGCTCGCAAACCCGTGGATCTATGGGGCTACGAGACGCTGCGAGGCCATGCGCGCGCCAGCGCCTGAAGTCCCCGCGAGTGAAGGGATTCACGAGCGCAAGGCGGACCATCTCGATCTCTGTCGCAGCGATCGGGTCGAGTTCCGCGCAGCGACCACGCTTCTCGAGTGCGTGAAGCTGCTGCATCAGTCGCTGCCGGAGCTCGCCGTCGACGAAGTCACGACCGAGGTCGAGCTCCTCGGCCGCCGCCTGCGCGCACCCGTCGTGATCGCGGCCATGACCGGTGGTCACGAACAGGCAGCCAGCATCAACCGTACCCTGGCGACCGTCGCGGGCGAAAGGGGGCTCGGATTCGGGCTTGGCAGCCAGCGGGCGATGCAGCGGGATCCCTCGATGCGATGGACCTACCGGGTTCGAGAGTGGGCACCGGACGTGCTGCTCCTCGGGAACATCGGGGTCGTCCAGGCACGCGAGACGCCAACCAAGGAGCTCGAGACCCTCGTCGGTGACGTCGGGGCGGACGCCCTCTGCGTGCACTTGAACCCAGCGATGGAGCTCATTCAGTCGGACGGCGATCGCGACTTTCGCGGGTGCGTTCGCACGCTCGCGAGGCTCTCCGAGGAGCTTTCCGTTCCGGTCGTCGCGAAAGAAACCGGCAATGGGTTGAGCCCGCAGACGATCGAAAAGCTCGTCGCGGCCGGGGTCCGGTACGTCGATACCTCCGGCGCCGGCGGAACCTCGTGGGTAGGCGTCGAGGCGCTCCGGGCCGAGGGAGTGCGCCGCGCAACCGGCCACTGCCTCTGGGACTGGGGGATCCCGACGGCACCGTCGATTCACTACGCATCCCAAGCCGGGCTGACGACGATCGCGACCGGCGGAATCCGGTCGGGGCTGGACGCTGCGCGAGCCATCGCCCTCGGCGCTCATGCTGCGGGAATCGCCCGGCCGCTTCTGGAGGCTTTTACCGAAGAAGGTGAAGACGGCGTTTGCCGCTACCTCGACCAGGTCCTTCACGAGCTCCACAGCGTCATGCTGCTGAGCGGTGCACGGAGCATCGAGGAGCTCCGGCGAGCGCCGAAGATCGTCTCCGGAGAGCTCACCGCCTGGCTGCAGGCGTCCGCGGGGCCGGCGTGACGCTACGCGCGATCGTCGTCGACGATGAGCCCCTCGCGCGGGACGAGCTCACGTTCCTGCTCGGTCAATGCAAGGAGGTCGACGTGGTCGGCGAAGCGCACGGCGCCGCCGAGGCACAGGAGCTCTGCGACGATCACGAGCCCGAAATCGCATTCATCGATCTGTGCATGCCCGACTTCGATGGGATCGCGCTTGGCGAGCTGTTGCGCCAAAATCACCCGCGCCTGAGCGTCGTGATCGTGTCGGCGCACGACGACGGGGCCCTCCGAGGTTTCGAGACGCAGATCGCGGACTACCTCTTGAAGCCCGTTCGTCTCGGGCGGCTTCGGCGCGCTCTCGAGCGCGTGTCGGCTGCGCGTTCCAGCTCTGTCGACGGAGAGCGTTCGTTCGAGCGATTCGCGGTCCGGCGAAGAGGCTCGTACGTCGTCGTCGAGCTTCGAGACGTCGTCTATTTCGAAGCGCGCGACGAGCTGGTTTGGGCGGTGACGGACCAAGACCGGTTTGCGCTCGATTTGAGGCTAGCAAGCCTCGCTCGCTCCCTCGATTCAAAGATCTTTTTTCAATCTCACCGTGGCTGCATCGTCCGGATCGATCGCATTCGAATGATCGAGCCCGCGGGGGCGCGCAGCTACCGCCTGACGCTCGACCACCCGGAGAGCCCCAAAGTTCCTCTCGCCCGCGACCGCGCAGCCACCCTCCGTCAGCGAATTCCTTTCAGCCGCTGACAGCTCGGTGCGCCGCGCTACCGGCGCTTGGCGAGGAAGAAGTAGCTCGGGGTGAAGATGCCGGCTTCTCCGCCTGCAACGAGACCATCCGCGGCTCGACCGAGCATGAGGCTGACTTCCTTCGAGCCCTTCGGCGCGATGCGCAACTTCTCCAGCGTTCCGATCACGCGCCGCGAAAGGCGTCGGCCGAGCTGACCGCGCCGAAGCCCCATCAGAGTCAGCTCGCCGCGCAGCGGAAGGTACCAGGGCGTCTCCGGATCGCTCAACAGCGCCGCGTCGAAGCTATCCAACACCTCGAAGCCCGCAGCTTCGAGCGCCCGGAGCGTTTCCGGGACCGATGAGATGTCCGGAAGGCCGTCGCCCGTCTCGATCTCGCTCTTGATGTGCTGGTGGCGGGCGTCGTTGGGGTCGAATGCGTCCGTCATGCACCATTCGTAGCCCGCGAAGAGCGCGCCCGGCTTGAGCACGCGCCGGATTTCCGAGTAGCATCCGACCTTGTCGGGCGCGTGGCAGGTGGCTTCGATCGCATACGCCGCGTCGTACGTATCGTCCGCAACCCCGAGGTTCATGAAGTCGCCCTTGAACGCGGAGCACACCTGGCTGAGACCCGCCTTTCGGTTGTGGACGGCGACCTTTTCCAGCTGGTAATCGTTGTTGTTGACTCCCTCGATGGTCGCCCCCGAAAAGCGTGCGATCGAGCGCATCGGGCCCCCGACGCCACAGCCCACGTCGAGAACCTTCATCCCTCGCTGAAGGCCCAACCGGAGCGCGAGGTAGTGCTCTGCGCGCGCGAGGGACGCTTCGAAGGACTCCCCGAGTGCGCGCGCTGCAAAGTGGAACGACTCCCCCCATGCGTGCTCGTAGAAGTCCGTGACGACGTCGTAGTAGTCGTTGATCATCTGGGCGTAGCGAGCCTTCCGCGCCTCGACGCCGCCGGTCGCGTCGTCGAAGAAGCCCATGTACTCGCGAATCGTGCTTCCTACGCGGCGGCGCTTCTCGTTGTCCGTGTAGAAGGTCTTGACGGTCTGTGTCTGTTCCATTGCTTCCCCAGCCCTCCCAAAAAACGAGAGTTGGGCCTATCACGATTTCCGTCCGACAAATCGCGACATCGCGCGAGTCGTTTCCTCCACGGGCTGAGCGGTTGGACGCGCGCCGCGACCGGGCGATTGACCAGGATTACCCCTTGTAAAGTTCGTAGCGGTTTCTGTGCTATACGCGACCGCGTGGACGCCCTGATCGAGAAAGCCCGGGTACTCCAAGAGGCGCTTCCTTACATACGGGAGTTTCACGGGGACATCTTCGTCATCAAGTACGGCGGGAACGCGATGGTCGATCCGGAGCTTCGCACGAGCTTCGCGCGGGATGTCGTGCTGATGAAGTATGTCGGGCTCCATCCGGTCGTGGTGCACGGGGGCGGCCCGCAAATCGACGAGACCTTGAAGTCGCTGGGCGTGGTGTCCGAGCGCCTCGAAGGCCTGCGCGTGACGGACGAGCACACGATGGAGGTCGTCGAGATGGTCCTCGGGGGCAAGCTCAATCAGGAGATCGTTTCGCTGATTGCAGGCCACGGGGGGCGCGCAATTGGGCTCACCGGCAAAGACGACGGCTTCATCCGCGCCACGAAGGTCGACAAGATGCAGACCAAAAGTGGCAAGTGGGTCGATCCAGGTCGCGTCGGCGCGGTGACGCAGGTGAACCCAGACATCGTGAGGCGTCTCGTCAATGACGGATTCATTCCGGTGATCGCTCCAGTGGCCGTCGATGCGGAAGGGAAGTCTCTCAACGTCAACGCCGACACGGTAGCGGGCAAGGTGGCCGAGGCGCTCCCCGCGCGGAAGTTCGTCCTACTCACGGACATCGAAGGGGTGCGCGGCAAAGACGGACAGGTCGCCAGCTCGCTGAGCGCGGCCGAGATCGATGAGCTCAAGAAGGAGGGCATCATCGAGGGTGGGATGATCCCCAAGGTCGAGTGCGCGCTCGGCGCATTGGCGGGGGGCGTCCGCAAGGCCCACGTGATCGACGGCCGCGTACGTCACGCGGTCCTCCTCGAGATCTTCACAGACGAGGGAATCGGCACGGAAATCACGCGCTGAGCCGAACCCTCCCGGGGTCGACGCCTCTCGGCAATGGTGGTATGTCCCGGGCTTTCCCGAAGGCACACCATGACCAGGCAGGACGACATGCTTCGCACCGCGAAAGAGGTTCAGCTCGGCAACTACGCCCCCGCGCCGTTCGTACTGACGCACGGGCGCGGCCGCCGCGTGACGGACGCTTCGGGCCGCGAATACCTCGACCTCTCTGCGGGGATTTCAGTGCTGTCGGTCGGGCACAGCCATCCGACGCTGTCGTCGGCTATCGGCGAGCAGGCTGCTCGCCTCATGCACGTCTCGAACATCTTCTACAACGATCGTGCGATCGAGCTCGCCGATGCGATTTGCGCACGGACCGCGTTCGACAAGGTCTATTTCAGCAACAGCGGCTCCGAAGCCAACGAGGCGATGCTGAAGCTCGCGCGCCGCTACCATCACGAGCGGGGCGATGAGAAGCGCGTGCGCTTCGTGTCGACCGTGAACAGCTTCCACGGCCGGACCATGGGCTCCCTGTCGCTGACCGGGCAGCCCAAGTACCACGAGGGCATGAAGCCGCTGATCGAGGGCGTACGGTTCATCGAGTACAACGATCCCCGGGCCCTCGCTGCCGCCGTCGACGATGAAACCGCGGCGGTGATTCTCGAGCCCATCCAGGCGGAAGGTGGCATCATCGTCGGCACCCAGGAGTTCCTCGAGGGCGCACGGCGCATCTGCGACGAGCGAGGCGCGCTTCTCCTGCTCGACGAAATTCAGACCGGATACGGCCGGACGGGGAAGTTCCTCGCGCAGGAGCACTACGGCGTCGTGCCCGACGCGTGCTCGCTCGCAAAGGGCATCGGCGGCGGCTTTCCGCTCGGTGCGATGGCTGTCGTCGACCGCGTTGCGGGGGGGCTGCCGCTTGGAAGCCATGCGAGCACGTTCGGCGGCAATCCGCTCGCGTGTGCGGCGGGGCTCGCCGTGCTCCACATCCTCGACGAGGAAGGTCTCGTAGAAAACGCGCGGGTTCTGGGCGAATACCTGGCAGGCGCGCTAGCCGAGCTCGACGAACGCTTGGACGCGACCAACGGCACGCGCGGACTGGGCCTCCTACAGGGGCTCGTCCTCGCCGACGACGTGGACCCTGGCGCGACGCTCAAAGCAGTCCATGCGGCCGGCCTCCTGCTGACCCTCGCCGGCGGTAACGTCGTTCGAATCTCTCCTTCCCTCAACGTGACTCGCGACGAGCTGGAGGAGGGCCTGGCAATTCTCGAACGCGTGCTGATCGAGGCACCGAGGAAGCCATGACCCGGCATTTTCTGACCGTTGCCGACCTCAGCTCGGAAGAGCTGATCGCGATTCTCGACCGCTCTTCGGAGCTCAAGGCGCTTCGCGGCACTTCGGCACATCCGCAGCCGCTTCGGGGCAAGTCGATCGCGATTGTCTTCGAGAAAGCATCGACGCGGACCCGACTCTCCTTCGAGGTGGGCATTCACGAGCTCGGTGCACTGCCCGTCACACTGATATCGAAAGACACTCAGCTTGGTCGCGGAGAGCCGATCGAAGACACTGCCCGCATGCTCGACCGGTACGTCCACGGGGTGGTGTACCGGACCTTCGGCCACGATCGGCTCGAGACTTTGGCGGCGCACGCGTCGATTCCCGTGGTCAACGGCCTTTCCGACAAGCTCCATCCCGTCCAGCTGCTCGCCGACATGATGACGATTCGCGAATGCGCCGATCCGCCTCTCGAGAAGGCGCGCGTCGCGTGGATCGGCGATGGCAACAACATGGCGCATTCCTGGATCGTCTCTGCGTCCGTGGCCGGTTTCGATCTCGCGCTTGCTTGCCCGTCCGGATACCAGCCCGACGAGGGCATCGTCGCCGCGGCGCGTGACCGCGGAGCCAGCGTTCGGGTGGTATCTCGACCCGAAGAGGCGCTCGAAGGCGCAACGGTCGTGACGACGGACGTGTGGGCAAGCATGGGCCAAGAGGCGGAGATGGCGGCTCGTCAGGACGCCTTCTCCGGGTTCATCGTGGACGACGCCGCGATGGGGCGCGCCTCGGACGACGCGATCTTCCTTCACTGCCTCCCTGCGCATCGAGGCGAAGAGGTCAGCGCCTCCGTGATCGACGGACCCAAGTCCCGGGTTTGGGACGAGGCCGAGAATCGCCTCCACACGCAGAAGGCGCTCCTCGAATGGTTGGTCTCCTAGCGCCCTGAAGTGGCTGAATCCCGACGCTGCGCGCTAGACTGCCGAGATGGGGGATGCGGCGCAGCCATTGCCCGAGGAGAAGATCCCGCAGCTCGTCGAGGACGCGGACGCCTCGGGGCAGGACATCGGGGGCCAGGATGCCTTCGTCTACTCCTGTATCGACGGCATTCTGAACGTCGACGACATTGCCGACGTCACCGTTCTCTCGGCCGAGGAGACGATCGCCTCGATCGAGCGGCTGATCGCCCTGGGCCTCGTCGAATGGACGCGGCCGAAGGTATCCATCGTGCCGCCAAGAGCGCCCGAAGTGGCGACGGGCGTGGAGATCGGCGAAGAGCTTCAGGCGCGAATCCGGGACATGTTTCATCGCGCCGACAGGCTCAATCATTACGACCTGCTCGGCGTCGCAATCGACGCGGAGCGGAGCGAGATTCGAAAGGCCTACTTCGAGCTTTCAAAAGTCTTTCATCCGGACGCCTACTACGGAAAGCGTCTCGGGCCGTTCAAGGCGCAGATGGAAGTCATCTTCCGGAAGGTCACCGACGCGTACGAAGCGTTGGGGCGGCCGAAGAAACGAGAGGCCTACGACCGGTACCTTCGGCAGAGCATGATGGTGTCTCAGGCCGAGCAGCAGATCGATCGCGCCGAGGAGCGCGCCAAGGCGATGGAGAAAGCGCTCACGCGCGCCCCAGTTGCCGAGCGTCAAGCACAACCCGTCGAGCCGTCGGGCGAAACCCCGGGCAAGTGGCGCCCGACCGAGGCACCGACCGGCACCTCGACGACCAAGAAGACGCCTTCGATGATTCCCGGGACTCCCGAGCATGCGCGGATGCTTCGCAAGCGTGAGCTCCTCGAGCGGCGTCTCGGGCGCGGCAAGCGGCCGGCCAGCGGCAGCCCGCCCGTACGCTCGATTCCCGCGCCCGAAAGTCGCGTCGGCCACAAGACGGCGCTCCGGGATCTCACTCGTTCCTTGAAGCAAACTGCGACACTCACAGGTGGAGTCGACCGCGCGCGAAGCCATCTAGAAAACGCTCGCGTCTTCGAAGCCGAGGGGGATTTGGCTGCAGCTGCCAACGCGCTTCGCATGGGGATTGCGTTGGACTCGGCCAGTCGGGAGCTCCACGAGCAATACGAGCGCGTCAACTCGCTTCTTCGGGTTCAGCTCATCGACATTCATCGGGAGCAGGCGCGCTACGAGGAAGACAACAACATGTGGTCGGCGGCCAGCATCTCCTGGGCGAAGGTGGCCGACGCCGCCCCGGACGACCCCGTCGCCCCTCGAAGAGCGGCCAAGGCCCTGCTCTCGGCCGGCGGAGACCTCCGAAAAGCGCGCGATTTCGCCCTTCGAAGCCTGGAAGTCAAGCCCGACGCGCTCGAGACCCGCCTACTCTTGGCGCGCATCTACGTCGACGCAGGAATGGAGCACAGCGCGGCAAAAGAGCTCGATGAGGCTGCAAAGCTGGACCCGAAGCACGAGATGGTGAAAAATCTGAGGAGGCAGCTCGGGGGATGATGTGACTTACGCATCTGAGCGCTTTGGAAGTGGGGCATGGAAAGAGTCATTGGGATTGACCTAGGTACCTTCAACTCGTGCGTCGCCGTCGTTGAAAGCGGCACGCCCGTGGTCATCGCAAATCGAGGGGGATACAAGGTCACCCCGTCGATGGTGGCCGTGACGGAGGGCGGCAAACGTTTGGTGGGCCACATCGCCAAGCGCCAGGCCGTGACCAACGCGGAGAACACCGTATTCGCCTGCAAGCGGCTCATCGGCCGTAAGTGGGATAGCCCACAGGTGAAGAATGCGATTCAGACGTGCCCGTTCCACATCGTGGAGGGTCCGCACGGCGACTGCCGCATCAAGATGCGCGACAAGGTCTACTCGATTCCCGAGATCAGCGCGATGGTCCTCCAAGAGATGAAGATGGTGGCGGAGGACTACCTCGGTGAAGAGGTCAACAAGGTCGTCGTCACCGTCCCGGCTTATTTCAACGACAATCAGCGGCAGGCTACCAAGGACGCTGGAGCGATCTCCGGCATGGACGTCATCCGAATCATCAACGAGCCGACGTCCGCCGCGCTCGCCTACGGCTTTGGCAAGAACATCGACCGCACCGTGGCAGTCTTCGATCTCGGAGGCGGTACCTTCGACATTTCGATTCTCGAGATTGCGAGCTCGGGTGTGTTCAAGGTAATCAGCACCGCCGGCGACACCTTCCTCGGTGGCGAGGACTTCGACCAGCGCGTGATCGACTGGCTCGTCGAAGGGTTTCAGCACGAGCACGGAATCGATCTGCGCCAGGACCGCATGGCGCTTCAGCGCCTGAAGGATGCAGCAGAGAAGGCCAAGTGCGAGCTCTCGGCCGTCACCGAAACCGAGGTCAACCTTCCTTTCATCATCTCGAGCGCCCGCAACGAGGCACTCCACCTTCAGCGCCTGCTCACGCGCGCCACGCTCGAGGAGCTCACCGCGGACCTCGTCGACCGCACGATTCAAATCTGCGAGCTCACTCTCGGTGAGGCGGGGCTCGGCAAGGACGAAATCGAGGACGTGATTCTCGTCGGCGGGATGACTCGAATGCCGAAGGTGCAGGAGCGGGTCACGAAGTTCTTTCAGCGCGACCCCTGCAAGGGCGTTCACCCGGACGAGGTCGTCGGCCTCGGCGCCTCGATTCAGGGCGCAGCGCTCGTCGACGACTCGCCCGAGCTCGACATGGTGCTTCTCGACGTCACACCGCACACGCTCGGCATCATGGTCGTCGGTGGCTACTTCGAAGAGTTGATTCCGCAGAACACCACGGTGCCGACCTCCCGCAGCAAGCCGTTCACCACGGTCCGCGACAACCAAACCGCCGTGAAGATCTTGGTGCTTCAGGGCGAGTCGCGACGCGCCGAGGACAACGAGCTCCTCGGCGAGTTCATTCTCACGGGGCTCCGGCGTGCTCCGGCCGGGCAGGTCGAGGTCGAGGTCACCTTCGAGATCAACGCGGACGGTATCGTCAGCGTCCACGCGAAGGACGTCGAGACCGGCAAGGAGCAGTCGATTACCGTCACTGCGACGAGCGGCCTCACGGAAGACGAGATCAACGAGATGATGGCGGATGCGTCGGACTTCGCCATCACGCGACGAGAGGACGAGGCCGCCGAGAAGGTGCGCCAAGAGGCTGAAACCTTGATCGCCGAGATCGAGCGCTTGTTCCCCGACGTAGAGTCCATCGTCGCAGGCAGCGATTTTGGGCGGGACGCCATCGACAAGGCAAAAGGCGTGGTCGACAAGGCGCGGACGCTTCTCGAGCGCGGCGACATCGACGGGCTCGAAGAAGAGCTCGAGTCCCTCGGCCGGACGCAGCGCATGTTCAAGGGCGTGGTCGGCAAGTCGGCGTGACCGATGGCTTCGCTCAAGCCCGGTCCCGACCGATCCAGTAGCCCCGGGGTGCTCGGGCAAGACGGCACGATCGCCCTCAGCGGAGGCGCCCTGCCCAGTCGGCCGAGTCAGCGCCCAACGTTGCGGCCCATCGGCGATGCCTGGGCTGCCGACCGGGATCGGCGCACGCTCGTGCCGTCGACACGCGACTTCGTCGTCGAAGAGCCGGCAGAAGAATCGCTCCCGGATGACATTCACCGCGAGATTGCGGATCGCTTTGGTCTCGGCGACTACGCAGCGGCCTTGAGCGCTGCGGAGCTTCAGCTCGGCCTCGACCCGGACGATGAGAGCGCGCGCCGGTATGCTGAAATCAGCCGCGAGCGGCTCGAAGCACGTTACACCACGCGCATCGGCTCCCTCGAGTTCGTCTACGACCTGGCCGTGCCTACGGCGCGGGTGAGGTGGCTCGGACTGGACCCACAGGCGAGCTTTCTGCTTTCGCTCTTGGACGGGCAGACGACGGTCGCCGAAGTTCTCGAGGTTTGCCAGATGGGCCGCCTCGAAGCGCTGCGCGTCTTCACCGAGCTCCTCGAGGCGAAGGCCATCGTACGAGTCGCCTGAGCAACGACTGCTTGCGCATGTGAGGCGGGCCACTACCATCCCGCTCGATGGCAGCAAACCCGAAGAAGATCGTGCTTGCCTACAGTGGCGGGCTCGACACGTCCGTGATCCTCACGTGGTTGAAGGAGACGTACGGTTCCGAGGTGGTGGCGTTCTGCGCCGACGTCGGGCAGGGCGAGGAGCTCGGCGGCCTCGACGAGAAGGCGCGCGCGACGGGTGCTTCGAAGTGCATCATCGCAGACCTCAAAGAGGAGTTCGCGCGTGACTTCTGCTTCCCCATGCTGCGCGCCAACGCCGTGTACGAGGGCGACTATCTGCTCGGCACTTCCATCGCGAGACCGGTGATCGCCAAGGCGATGATGGACGTCGCCAAGGCCGAGGGCGCCGATGCGATCGCCCATGGAGCGACCGGCAAGGGCAACGACCAGGTGCGCTTCGAGCTCACCGCGATGGCGATCGACCCCAGGATTCAGGTGATCGCGCCGTGGAGGACGTGGTCGCTGCGCTCGCGGAGCGACTGCATCGCGTATTGCAAGGATCGGAACATCCCAATCGAGGTCACGGCGGAAAAGCCATACTCGATGGACGCCAACCTGTTTCACATCAGCTACGAGGGAGGAATCCTCGAAGACACGTGGAACGAGCCCCAAAAGGACATGTTTCGGTGGACCACGGCTCCCGAGGATGCGCCAGACGCGCCTGAATACGTCATCGTCGGCTACGAGAAGGGAAACCCGGTCAGCGTGAACGGCGAGCGGCTTTCTCCAGCGGCCCTCATCCTGCGCCTCAATGAAATTGGCGCCAAGCACGGGGTTGGCCGCGTCGACATCGTCGAAAACCGCTTCGTCGGAATGAAGTCTCGCGGGGTCTACGAGACTCCCGGCGGAACGATTCTCCAGCGGGCGCATCGCGCCGTCGAATCGATCACGGTCGACCGCGAGGTTCTTCGAATTCGCGACGGCTTGATTCCGGAGTACGCCTCCCTCGTCTATCGCGGCTTCTGGTTTGCGCCGGAGCGCGAGATTTTGCAGGCGCTGATCGACGAGGCTCAGCGAGACGTCACGGGGGAGGCCCGCATCAAGCTCTACAAGGGCAACGCCGATGTCGTCGGCCGCCGCAGCCCGAACACGCTCTACGACCCGGAGTTCGCGACCTTCGAGGCCGACGAAGTGTACGATCAGCAGGATGCGACCGGGTTCATCCGACTGAATGCGCTTCGCCTGCGAATTCGGGCTCTTCGTGACCGGCGCAGTGGGGGTTGACCCCGCCTGTTGCGGGGGATTGTCGTCCTCGGTACCCTAGAAACACGCAAGGTCTTGGACGTTCCAAGTATACAGGTGGCCGCCGCGATCATCGGTGGCGTAGGGTTGGGCGCGCTGCTCGCTGCCGTTAGCGCCGGCCTCCACTCGCTCGGCGAAGCAGGGCTCCAGGCGCTTTCGGAAGAGGGTAATCCGAACGCCAAGGTTGCGGCTCGGATTCTCGAGAACCTCACGGCGGTGCAGGCCCGTCTCCTGATGGGGAGGGTCCTTTGCGTGGCCCTCGCGGCCGCGTTCGTCGCCTACTCGCTGCTTCGAGCGCGCGGCGTCGGGAGCGCGCTGCTCGGTGTGCTCGGAATCGCAATCGGCTATGCGATCGTCGCGACGATTTCGTCGGCCGTGGTGCGTCGTCGTTCGGGACAGGCGACACTGCGGATTTGGAAGTGGCTTCGTCCGGTCGAGCTGCTCCTCGCTCCCGTGGCGGCGCCTCTCACGTGGATCAGCGACGTCGTGGAGCGACTCGTGCCCGAAGTCCAAATGCAGGATCCCAGCCGTCTCGCCGAGCTCACCGTGGAGCACGTGATCGAGCAGGGAGAAGAGGAAGGCGCGATCGCAGAAGAAGACGCTCGGATGCTTCGAAGCGTTCTCGAGTTCAAGAAGACCGTCGCGCGCGAAATCATGGTGTCCCGCAAGCAGGTGGTGGCCTTCGAGCTCGCCACGAGCATCGACGAGGTCCTCGCGAGCGTCATGGAGTCCGGACATAGCCGCTATCCGGTCTATCGAAGCCACATCGACCAAGTCGAGGGTGTGCTTTACGCGAAGGATCTCTTTCAGGTGGTTCGCAACAATTCGGATGCTTCAGCGATTCAGCTCGAGAACGTGATCCGCAAACCCGTGTTCTTTGCGGCGGAGAGCCAGAAGATCGGCGGGCTCCTGCGGGAAATGCAGCGACGTCGCTCTCACCTCGCCGTCGTGGTCGACGAGTTCGGCGGCGCGGCCGGGATCGTCACGCTCGAGGACATCGTCGAGGAGATCGTCGGTGAAATCCAAGACGAGCACGATGAAGAGGCGCCTCTGGTATACGAGCGGGCGCCGGGGCACTACTTCGTCGACACGAGCATCTCCGTGTACGACTTGGAGGAGCAGCTGGGTGAGCCGATCTGCGAGGACAAGGGCGATTTCGACTCGCTTGGCGGGCTCTTGGTGCACCTCGCCGGGCAGGTGCCGGTGATCGGCGAGACCCTGCGCACCGGGCCGTATCGCATCGTCGTCCTGGATGCAGACGAGCGCCGAGTTCGGCGCGTCGAGATGCTGAAGGCCACCGAGCGCCCCGACGACGAGCCCCAAGCCGCTGCTGGCTAGGACGCGTCAGGCCCTTCTTCGTAGCTCACCCAGTCTTGCAGGATGTCCGCGCCGCTCATCCGAGGCGTAAGCACCGTGTAGTGGGCGATCTGACCTTCGGGCGCAGCGCCGACCGAGCCCACGTTGACGACGTGGTACTCTTCGACCGTGCGCTGAAAGGGCACGTGGGTGGATCCGCAAACGATGATGTCCGCCGGGTCGTCATCGAGAAGCGCGAGGACCTCCTCGTCTGGAAGGTCGTGGCTGATCTCTCGGTCCGGCTCCGCCGGGGAGCCGTGCGTCATCAGCACCTCGCGCCCGTCGAGCAGCGGGATTCGATGCTGCTCCGGGAGGCGGCGGAGGCGCTCTGCCACGAGATCTCCGATGGCCGTACGGGTCTCGGCGAAGGCCCGGGCTTGGCGGCGCTGTTCGTCGTCGAGGGGGACCAGGCTCTGCGGGTCCACCGACGCGAGCGCCATGTCCGAGGGACCTCTCGTGCAGATCGCCCCGAGCGCCTGCAGACGCTGCCACACCTCGAGCGGCTCTTCACCGCCGAGCAGCAGGTCGCCGGCCACGTAGAGCCGCTTGACCCCCAGCCGCTCGAGCTCCGCGAGCACCGTATTGAGTGCCAGCAGGTTTCCGTGAATATCCGAGAGAAACGCAATCGGAGCAGCTTCGGGAGCATGCGCCATGCCGCGAGCGTAGCACTGCCCAACGCGGCCTGCCGGATCGGACGCTTGCAACGAGGCGCAGCCTGCCTATTCTCAGCTCGGGAGGGTGAGGTGAGCGAGGGCGGCGACCGGGACAACGTCATTCGCGTCGGCTTCGGAGACGATGGCAGGCTGATGCGGGCGCCGAGCGCAGAGCCCGCTCCATCTCAGCCGGCTCCGCCGCGGAGCGATCCCCGAGATGGTCTCTACGCCGTCAGCGAGGTCGCTCGCCTCTTCGGTTTCAAGCCGTCTCGTCTCCGATACTGGCACCGTTCGGGGCTGCTCGGCCCCTCGGCGCGGGTCGGCGGTCGGAACTACTACACCTTTCAGGATCTCGTGAGCGTGCGCGTGGCGAAGGGCCTCCTGGAGGAGGGCGTGCCGCTTCAGCAGGTGCGCGCGTCGGTCGAGTCGCTCCGCGAGGCCTTTCCCGAAACCTCACGTCCGCTTTCGGAGCTTCGCGTCCTCGCGGACGGACGGGCGGTCGTCGTCGAGGACGAGGCTGGAGCGTACGAGCCGACGACCGGGCAGGCGGTGCTCGACTTCAGCGTCGACCGGTTCGAGTCGGATGTGGTTCGGTTGTTGCACTTCGATCACGACGACCGTGCCCGCGCGTACGAGCACTATCTCGAAGGATGTCGCTACGACGAAAACGAGCGGACGTACGACGAGGCCGAGCACGCGTACAAGAAAGCGCTTTCTCTCGATCCGACGCTCTCGAACGCGTTGACCAATTTGGGCAACCTGGAATACCGCCGTGACCACCTCGAGGAGGCCGAGACGTACTACCGTCGGGCTTTGGAATGCGATCCCGAGCAGCCGGAGGCCCTCTACAACCTCGGGTTTCTCTGCTTCGAGCGCGACGAGATCGATCCGGCCATCATCCTCTTCAGCAAGGCCATCGAAAGCGACCCGTCTTTCGCCGACGCCCACTTCAACTTGGCGATGGCGCTCGAGGAACGCGGCGACGGTTCGGCGGCACGGCCCCATTGGCAACAATACCTCGCCCTCGAGCCGGAGGGCTCTTGGGCGGACATCGCAGAGAAGCATCTCGAGCGCGGTCGCCGCCGGTGAGCACGCGGGAACCGGTCGCGTTTCGATTGCACGAACGCGCCGAACGTTTCGAGCATGTTTCTGTGAAGCGTCGACTCCATTCGCAATTCGTTCGCGCCGTTCGCACTTGACGAACGGTCGTCAACTGGAGATGGTTTGCGTAGACCGGGGCTTCGATGTCTGCCTGCGAGGGGGTCATGGAAACAGGGTTGGTCAAGTGGTTCAACAACGCGAAAGGGTGGGGCTTCATTGCAGGCCGCGATGGGTCCGATGTCTTCGTGCACTACTCGCAGATCACCGGTGACGGCTATCGAACGCTCCGTGAAGGACAGTACGTCCAATACGATCTGCGTTCGGGTCCGCGCGGACAGTTTGCCGAGAACGTCCGAGTCGGCGAATCGCAAGTCGCCGACGCTTCATAGCCGTCAGGGACGAACGTATTTTTCGAGGTCGAGCGCCCAGCGGACCTCGTTTACCGCATCGTCGAGCTCCGCGAGGGGTTTGCGGTAGGTCACCTCGTGCCAGACGTCGAGCACTCTCGCCTCGTCGACGGGATCCTTCACCTCGACCACCTCGGCGCGTGACTCCTGGTATCCGCGACTGCCCGCCTGCTCGCCGATTTCTTCGCGAACCCGGCGGAAGAGCTCGTCAGGCCGTGCAGAAGGCGCGTCGGAGCGCTGGGTGCGGGCGGTGAACTGCACGGAGAGGCCATCCTGCACGACGACCCGCACACCCGAGTCCATGATGTGAAGACGGATGCGCTCCGCGATTTGGAGCTCGTGATCGGCGGTCCGGTAGATCTCGACGCCCGCGCGCGCCAGCGCCTGCTGAATGTATTGAATCGTCAGCGTTTTCTCCATCCCACTCATGGATTGCGCGCTTCGCGCGGGGGAAGGTACCACCCTCGACACCTGGCGCAAATTCGTACATAGGCTCCCATGGTCGAAGTCCTCGACGCCATTAATCGACAGGTCCGGCTGAACCGGCCAGCACGTCGCGTGGTGTCGCTCGTGCCTAGTGAAACGCTTTCCGTGGTCGAGCTCGCGGGCATCGAGCGGCTGGTCGGGCGGACCGACTTTTGCGTGGAGCCCGCGACGTCGATCGATGCCGTCCCGTCGGTGGGCGGGACCAAAGGGTTCGACGTTCGCGCCGTCGAAGCGCTTCGCCCCGACCTCGTGCTCGCGAACATGGAGGAGAACAGCCGCCCTCTGGTGCAGGCGATGATCTCGGCGGGGCTGCCGGTTCACGTCTCGTTCCCGTGCACCGTCGCCGAGTCCCTGGCGTACGTCCAAACGCTCTGCGAGCTGCTCGGCGTCGATGCGGACACCGCGCCGCCGCTCGCGGCGTGCCGGGAGGCCGTGGCCGAGGCGGAGCGGACGAAACCATCTCCGCCGACGCCCGTGTTCGTACCGATCTGGAAGGATCCCTGGATGACGTTCGACGGGAGGGCCTACGCGAGCGACGTCCTTCGCGCATGCGGCGCGGAAAACGTGTTTGCCGGCCGCGCTCGGCGGTATCCGCTGGCCGCCGACCTCGGCAAGGCCAGCCCCCTGAGCGAAGAGCGGGTCGAGGGCCGGGATACGCGCTACCCGAGGATTCGGCTCGAAGAGGTGGTCGAGCGCGGAGCGCGCGCGGTCTTGCTGCCCAACGAGCCTTACGCGTTCGGCGAAGAAGACGCAGCCTTCTTTCGTGGCTTCGCTTCGCCGGCGCTCGGAGTCGAGCTCGTCGACGGCAAGCCTCTCTTTTGGTACGGGACGTACATGGCAATCGCGCTCCAACGTCTTGCGAAAGACTTGTCCCGGCTGCGCTCGCGCTGCTTTGGTTCGTCACCAAACAACTGACGGGGGTGCATCCCCCCCAAGGGTGGTCGCGCGATCGTTTTCCTCGGCAAACGCAACAGAATACTCTGGTCAACGATCTCGCGCTTCGGTACAGTCCACGTGTCTTGATGCCCGTTTCCGCGAGACTTGCTTCGATGCTTCCGAGGGGTGGGGCGGACGTTGCCTTGCACCGTGGCGCGCGCCGCCGGTCGCGACGATGGGCCCTCGATGCCGAGGTCGAGCTGCTCGGACCCGTCCGTGGCGCAGGTCTCGCCCTCAACGCGAGCACCGGAGGGCTGCGCGTGGCGGTCGACGCAGCCGTCCCGATCGGTCACGTGTGCACGCTTCGGGTCCGAACCGCGCCGGACCGGGCCACGCTCGAGCATGCCAAGGTCGTCTGGTCGCACGCGAGACCCGACGGATACGTGCTCGGGCTCGAGTTCATCGCGGCCCCCGAGGCTTAGAATCATTCATCTTTTCGACCGCGGATCACCGATGATGCCTTCGGTTGCGGGGGCCGGTCGCAAGGGTTAAGTTCGCATTACATCTGAGCGTACCGATTGACTGGACGCTACGGAGGTTCACATGCGCCGACGAATGTTCCTCGGGAAGATCCACCGAGCCACGATTACCCACGCGGACCTCGACTACGAGGGCAGCGTGACGATCGACGCCGACCTGCTCGATGCGGCAGGCATCCTCGAGCACGAAGAGGTTCAAATCTGGAACATTACCCAGGGGACGCGCTTAGCGACGTATGCGCTTCAGGGGCCCCGCGGGTCCGGCGTCATCTGCGTAAACGGTGCGGCGGCGCATCACATGAGCCCAGGCGACCTCGCAATCATCGCGAGCTTCGGGGAGATGAGCGATGAAGAAGCACGCGCTCATAAGCCCAAGGTCGTCCTCGTCGACGGCAAGAACCGAATCGTCGACACGGGGCCCGAGCGTGCGGGTCCGCAGATGCCGCGACGGGTAGACGAGCTAGTCCATTAACGCGATGCTCCCGGCGTCGCGTCGCCGGGGTGGCGGAATGGCAGACGCAGGCGACTTAAAATCGCCCGTGGTGACACGTGCGGGTTCGAATCCCGCCCCCGGCACCATCTAGCCGAATCGATAGCGGGTCTTGTGGTTGCCGGCATGACACGACCCCACGACCCGACCCAGGTTGAGCGTCAGGAAGTGGGCAGAGAGTCCGA
>JAHELW010000153.1 GCA_024643985.1 Myxococcales bacterium
CGGGCTGAACGAAGACATCGTCACGTTCATCTCGCGAAAGAAGAACGAGCCCGAGTGGCTACTGGAATGGCGTCTCAAGTCATACCGCAGGTGGCTCGAGATGACGGAGCCCCGCTGGGCGAAGGTCACCTACCCCGAAATCGACTACCAAGACATCTGCTACTACGCGGCCCCGAAGAGCAAGGACGACGCGCCCAAGAGTCTCGATGAGGTCGATCCGGAGCTGCTCGAGACCTACGAAAAGCTCGGCATTCCACTCCACGAGCGTGAGGTGCTGGCGGGAGTCGCGGTCGACGCCGTCTTCGACAGCGTGTCCGTCGCGACGACCTTCCGGGAAAAGCTCTCCGAGGTCGGGGTGATCTTCATGTCATTCTCGGAGGCGGTCCAGGAGCACCCCGAGCTCGTCAAGAAGTACCTCGGGTCGGTCGTGCCCGTTTCCGACAACTTCTTCGCTGCGCTCAACAGCGCCGTCTTCAGCGATGGGTCGTTCGTCTACATTCCAAAGGGCGTGCGCTGTCCGATGGAGCTCTCGACGTACTTCCGCATCAACGCTGCCAAGACCGGCCAGTTCGAGCGTACCCTCGTCATCGCCGACGAGGGAAGCTACGTGAGCTATCTCGAGGGATGCACCGCGCCCATGCGCGACGAGAACCAGCTTCACGCGGCCGTCGTGGAGCTCGTTGCGCATGAAAACGCCCAGATCAAATACTCGACCGTTCAGAACTGGTATCCGGGAGACGAAAACGGCAAGGGCGGCATCTTCAACTTCGTGACCAAGCGCGGTCTCTGTGAGGGCGCGCGCTCGAAGATCAGCTGGACCCAGGTCGAAACGGGCTCGGCCATCACGTGGAAATACCCGAGCTGCATTCTCAAAGGAGACGACTCGATCGGTGAGTTCTACTCGGTGGCTCTCAGCAACAACAGGCAGCAGGCCGACACCGGCACGAAGATGATTCATCTCGGGAAGAACACCCGGTCGACCATCATTTCCAAAGGCATCAGCGCCGGACACGGGCAGCAAACCTATCGAGGCGGCGTCAAGATCATGCGCGGCGCCCGGAACGCACGAAACTACACGCAGTGCGACTCGCTGTTGATCGGAGACAAGTGCGGCGCGCACACCGTGCCCTACGTCGACGTTCGCAACAGCACGTCGAAGCTCGAGCACGAGGCGACGACTTCCCGCATCGGCGAAGATCAGCTGTTCTACTGCCGCCAGCGCGGGCTCTCCGAAGAGGACGCGGTCAGCCTCATCGTCAACGGATTCGCCAAAGAGGTGCTCAAAGAGCTTCCCATGGAATTTGCCGTCGAGGCGCAGAAGCTTCTCGGCGTGAGCTTGGAAGGAGCCGTCGGCTGATGCTGAAAATCGAAGACCTCCACGTCGAGGTGGAAGGCAAACCCATCCTCAAGGGGATCAGCCTGGAAATCGCGGCGGGCGAAGTGCATGCCGTCATGGGCCCAAACGGCTCCGGCAAGAGCACACTCGCCTACGTTCTCGCGGGCCGCGACGGCTATGAGGTGACCAAGGGCAGCATCACCTACGAGGGGAAAGACCTACTTGAAATGTCGCCTGAGCTCCGTGCGGCAGAGGGGGTCTTTCTCGGCTTCCAATATCCAGTCGCGATTCCCGGAGTCAGCAACATCTACTTTCTCAAGGCTGCTCTCAACGCGATCCGCAAGCATCGCGGTCAGGACCCGCTCGACGCAATCGACTTCATGAAGCTCTCGAAGGAAAAAGCCGCGCTCGTGCAGCTCCCGGATGAGCTCACGAAAAGGGCGGTCAACGACGGGTTCAGCGGCGGCGAGAAGAAGCGCAACGAGATCTTTCAGATGGCGATGCTGGAACCGGCTCTCGCAGTCCTCGACGAAACCGATTCGGGTCTCGACATCGATGCGCTCAAGGTCGTTGCGCGAGGGGTGAACGCCCTCCGTAGCCCCGAGCGTGCGATGCTCGTCATCACGCACTACCAGCGCCTGCTCGATCACATCGTGCCCGACGTGGTGCACGTGTTGATGGACGGCAAGATCGTTCGAACCGGAGACAAGAACCTCGCGAAGCAGCTCGAAAGGGAGGGCTATAGCGAGGTTCGGGATGCGCCAAGACCGTGACGGACCATGCTCGCCAAACCCTGCTGGACACGCTTCCCTCGTCCTTCGAGTCGGGGCCGGCGTGGCTTCGTACGCTTCGCGAGCGCGCGGCGGACACGCTTCGTGCACGAGGGCTCCCGACGAAAAAGACCGAGGCGTGGCGCTTCACGCCGGTCCGGGGCGTGGTCGAGCGAGAGTTTCCGAGGACGCACGGCGCCGACAAGCCTGAAGTCGTTTCCTCGCTTCCGTCGGAGGTCGAGGTTCGTAGCCTCCGGGCGGTGCTAGAACAGGAGCCGGAGCTGCTCGAGGGCCGGCTCGACCTCGGAGGCGCGCCCGAACACTTTGCCGCGCTCAATACGGCCATGTTTTCCGACGGGCTTTGGCTAGACGTTCCTGCCGGCGTGGCCGTCGATTCACCGATCGAGCTCGCCTACGAAGGGGGTGCGGCCGGCGTGAGCTACCCGCGCGTCCTGGTGACGGTCGGCGAGGCAGCCGAGCTGACGATCATCGAGACGTACCGCGGAGCGAGCAGGGCACACCTCACGAGCTCGGTCGTGGAGATCGACCTCGGGCGAAATGCCAAGGTCAACCACGTGCGGGCTCACGAGAACCCGGGGCTCCAGGTCGGCCGCGTCGACATCCGCCAGGCAGAAGACAGCCGCTACCGTTCGACCGTCGTCACCTTGGGTGGCGCGCTCTTGCGCTTCGACACGAGAAGCCTCCTCGAGGGAGCGGGCTCCGAGTGCCAGCTCGACGGTGCCTACCTCGTCGACGGCGACGATCACGTCGACCATCACACGCTCGTCGAGCATCGGGCCCCGCATTGCCGCAGCGAGCAGACCTATCGGGGCATCGTGTCGGGAAGCGCTACGGCCGTCTTCGACGGAATCGTCGTCGTGCACCGCGATGCCCAGAAGACCGAGGCGCATCAGGAGAACCGCAACCTGCTGCTCTCCGAAACGGCCACCGTTCACACCAAGCCGCACCTCGAGATCGATGCGGACGACGTCATTTGCAGTCACGGTGCCACCGTCGGCTCTCTCGACGAAGACCAGATGTTTTATCTGCGTGCACGGGGCATTCCCGAGGACCTCGCTCATTCCATGCTTACCTTCGCGTTCGTCGAGTCGATCATCGATCGCGTCGATCACGAGCCGACTCGCGCTCGGATGCGAGAGACGCTGCTCGCTCGCATTCCGCACGGCGATCAGATTCGGGACGTGATATGACGAGCCCGTCGCCCGTCACCGCCGACGCGCGGCCCGCGTTCGACGTCCACCGCGCCCGCGAGGACTTCCCGGCCCTCCACCAGCTGGTACACGGAAAGCCTCTCGTCTACCTCGACAGCGCAGCGACCTCGCTGAAACCTCGAGCGGTGATCGACGCAGTCGAGGATGTCTATGCGCGGGACTGCGCCAACATTCACCGCGCGGTTCATCTGCTCTCGCAGCGAGCGACGGCGCGGTACGAGGAGGCGCGCGACAAGGTTCGGGCGTTCCTCAATGCAAAGAGCAACGCCGAGGTCATCTTCACGCGCGGTACGACCGAGGCGATCAACCTCGTCGCGCAGAGCTTTGCGCGCGGGCTGCTTCGAGAGGGCGACGAGGTTCTCGTCACCGAGCTCGAGCACCATTCGAACATCGTCCCTTGGCAAATCGTCTGTCAGCAGACCGGCGCGAAGCTCGTCGTCACGCCCATGACCGATAGGGGCGAAGTGCTTCGAGAAGCATTCGAGGACAAGCTCAGCGACCGCACCAAGATCGTCGCTCTTGCGCACGTCTCCAATGCGCTTGGGACCGTGCTTCCCGTCAGAGAGCTCAGCGAGCTCGCACACGCGCGCGGCGCGGCCGTGCTGCTCGACGGGGCGCAGGCCGTCTCGCACGTGGAGGTCGACGTTCGGGCGCTCGACTGTGACTTCTATGCCTTCAGCGGGCACAAGCTCTACGGCCCAACCGGCATTGGGGTGCTGTACGGAAAGGAGCGCCTGCTGGAGCAGATGCCGCCCTACCAGGGCGGTGGCGACATGATCCGTTCGGTCACGTTCGAAGAAACGATCTACAACGATCTGCCGTACAAGTTCGAGGCTGGGACGCCCCCCATCGCGAGCGCGATTGGTCTTGGAGCGGCCATCGACTACTACCGAGGCTTCGATCAGGCAGCCGTGCACGCGCACGAGCGCGCGGTGTTGCAGTACGCAACGAACGCGCTCGAATCCATTCCGGGCGTCCGTCTGATTGGCACTGCGCCTGGCAAGGTCGCAGCCCTTTCCTTCCTGATGGACGCTGCGCATCCCCACGACGTCGGCACCATCGTGGACTCCGAAGGCGTCGCGATTCGGACCGGTCACCACTGTGCGCAGCCGGTGATGGAGCACTTTGGTGTTGCGGCCACCGCGCGAGCCTCGCTTGGGCTGTACAACACGACCGATGACATCGATGCGCTGGTGCGCTCGCTTTACAAGGTCGAGGAGCTCTTCGGCTGATGGATCTTCGAGAGCTCTACCAAGAGGTCATCCTCGACCACGGAAAGAACCCTCGGAATCATCGGTTTCCAGAGCCGCACAACCGCGAGGGCCGCGGCTACAACCCGCTTTGCGGTGACAAGATCGCGCTGCGACTCCAGCTAGACGGGGATGTCATCCAGGACATCGGGTTCCTCGGCCAGGGTTGCGCGATTTCGCAGGCGTCCTGTTCGACGATGACCGAGGCGCTCAAGGGCAAGACGCTCGCCGAGGCGGAGGAGCTTTTCGCGAAGTTTCACGCGATGGTGACGAGCGACGGCGCCCCGGCTGACGATTTCGACGAGCTCGGGAAGCTCGCGGTATTCGCCGGCGTTCGCGAGTTTCCGATGCGGGTGAAGTGCGCGACGCTCGGCTGGCATACGCTGCAGGCCGCGCTCCACGACGAAAGCAGCGTGGCCAAGACGGAGTAGGGCAGTGGGCGACGACATCGAACGATTGAAGATCCACAAGATTCAGCCACGGACCACGTCCGACCACGTGTTCCTGCCGGTTTCCGACGTCCCACATCCGCCAACGGATCCGGTCAGCGAAGCCGTGGGCGGAACGGGTGAACCGCCGGCCGAGCCCATCGATCCGGCTCGCGTGGAGGAAGCGGTCATCGCGGCGCTGAAGACCGTCTACGATCCCGAGATTCCGGTAAACATCTACGAGCTCGGCCTGATCTACGGAGTCGAGGTCACGGAGGACGGCCGAGCCGAAGTCCGGATGACGCTGACGGCGCCCGCTTGCCCGGTTGCCGGCGCACTGGTCGAGGAAGTGGCGGAAAAGGCGGGCCGCGTCGAAGGGGTTTCCACTTCCCACGTCGAGCTCGTGTGGGATCCTCCTTGGACGCCGGACAACATGTCGGACGCGGCCAAGCTCGAGCTCGGCATGCTGTAGCGGAGGCTCAGACGCCGAACTCCGCCGAGCGGCCTCGCAGGATGCGCTCCAAGTCTTTCCGAATCACCTGATTGCTCGCGCGAGCCACGAGTCGGCTTGCTCCGGGGATCATCCGTCGAGCTCGCTCGAGCGGCGTCACCAGGGCGCGGACCGGATACTCGCTGTACTGCCAGAAGTCGTTGGGGATGCCGAGGTTGTCCGCGATTTCGGGGCCGTTGAGCGCTCGCGCGAGGCCGTTGTGAAAACGGCTGACCGCGATCCCCAAGAAGCGCGGGCCGGCCCCCTTCGCATTTTGCTCGGGAACCTTGAGAAGCTGCTCCGTCAAGATCCGCGAGTCCTCGTCCGGACCCGGCTGCACCATTCGGATCAGCTCGGCGAGGCGCCGGGTCTCGGCCTCGCTGCCGAGCGGTTGGAGGAGCCAGGGGTCGACGCCGCTCAGGTGTCCGCAGTAGCGCCACATTGCGAGAATGGCCTTTCGCTCCTCGGGGGTGACGAGAAAGCCGAGGCGCTGCACTCCATCCATCATGAGAAGAGAGAACTCCAGCAGAGTTCCGAGCATGTCGGCCTGGTTGATCGGCACTCCCCAGTCTGCGGTTTGCCACTCTGTAGAGCCCAGGCACGCGCTTCGCACGTGCGCATGGATGAGCGCGACCCGCAAGGAAATCTCCCGACCCGGGCGACCTCGCTGCAGCCCGTCGACCTGCGTGACCTCGCTCACGAAGCGAGCGGTTTCGGCGAGCCTTCGCTGCGTGTTGTGGCGGAGCTGCCCTGTGAACGCGAGCGGTTTCACGGCCGCGCTCGAGTGGTAGCCGTTGATCAAGGACCACGCGCTGAGAATGATCATCCCGACGATCCCGAAGCGCTGGTACGCCAGCGCGCCGAGCTCGAGCTCGTCGAAGTCCAACCACGCCGGCACTTCCTCGGCCCGCACGAAGAAGCGCTCGAGCTCGGGAGCAGGGTGGGGCACGGCCGCGATCCCGCGCCGCAGCGCAAGCTCGAAATCCGCCTTCGCCGGGTCGCCGTTTGCGTGAAGCCATGCGGCGAGGCTGTCCGCAACCGGGTCCCCCACCAGGTAGTAACTCGCATAGCGGTCCGCGTCGTCGCCGAAGAAAGCCCGGGCTCGCTCGCGGTTGCAGTAGCGGCTCGGCAAAGAAGGCTCTGTCATCTCTAGCCAGTATCTAGGGAAAGGTGGCCCCGGCGCCAACCGTCGGCGGTCGACTGCCTTCCGGGGAGGTTGCGAGTCGGATACCCGTCGCTATGCCTGCTCCATGCTTCGAATTGCTCTCGTTCTCTGTGCGACTGCGCTGGCCGCGGGATGCGACCGTGACGCCGGGCCCGGAGAGCCCGCGGCCTCCACGGTCGAGCCCAGCGGAGGCCTCGCGCTGCCGACGCCGGCCCGCTTCTCGAAGCAGCACCCCGCATTTGAGTCCTACTGGTACCAGGGCAAAGCCGAGCTCAGCCGCTACGCGCTCCAGCAGGCACGATACGGCGAGATACACGACGGGGAAGCCGTGCTCATCTTCGTTACCGAAGACTTCCTTCCGAAGCTCCAGGTAAAGCAGGAGCACGGCGAATCGGCGGAGGCGCTCTCCGTGCTCAAGCTCAATGCCTATCGGCGTTTCTACACCGGCATCTATCCCTACACGGTCATGACGTCGTCCTTTACGCCGGCCGATGGCTCTCCGACGCTGAAGTTGAGCAGCACGGTGCAGGAGTGGTGCGGCCAGGTCTACAGCCAGATCAATCGCCGAAGCGATGGACTCCGCACGCTCTCGCACTCGTACTTCCAGGACGAAGCCGATCAGAAGATGGTGCTTCCCGATGCGTCGTTGGAGGACGGAATCTGGTCGCTGATTCGCATCGCGCCCTCACGCATTGCCGAGGGACAGCGCGAGATCGTGCCTGCGATGGAGTACATCCGGATGCGGCACAAGGCCCTGCGTGCTTACCCCGCAGTCGTCACTCGCAAGCCGGGTGCGACGACCGACCTCGTCGACCATCCTCTCACCGCGCTCCAGATCGAGTACCCGCCTCTCGGCCGCACACTGGTGATCTACTACGAGCCTGATTTCCCCCACGTGATTCAAGCTTGGGAGGAAACCGAGGGTCCGTTTCGAACCACCGCCGTGAGAACCCACGCCATCCTCGACGACTACTGGAATCACAACTCGACAAACGACGCAAAGCACCGAGAAGCACTAGGCCTGCAGCACTAACCCCAGAGGGGGGACAGTCTCCCCCTCCCCAACCCCCCTGATTCCAACCACTTACGACCCACACCGCGAAAACCCGAATTCGCCCTGCATACGGGGCACGGAAAAAACACGACGCGGGCCTGCGCGGAGCGGGAGCGCCTGCAGATGCGGCCCGTAGGACTGGGGATGTA
>JAHELW010000016.1:0-24970 GCA_024643985.1 Myxococcales bacterium
TGCTCCCGTGCACATTCGTGCAGCGCCCGTACGGTCTGCGGGTACGCTACATCCTGAAGCAGGAGCTGCTCTTCGATCCGTGCCTCGACATCGTCGGCAACGCGCTCCCGAACTACTTCGTCGACCGCACGGGGAACAGGCCGGCAGAGCTCGCTGGGATCCGGTCGCTCGTCGACGGCCTCGGCACGGACGCTGTGCTCATCTTTCCGGAGGGAACCCGGTTTTCCCAGGAAAAGCTGGGAAAAGCCGTCGCCCGGCTCGAGGCCGAGGGCTCGCCCATGGCAGGCGAGGCGCGCTCTTTGACGCGAGTCTTGCCACCCAAGCACGGGGGCGTGCTGACGCTGCTCGACGCGCTGCCGGGCGTCGACTGCGTCTTTTTCGCGCACTCGGGACTCGAGACGTTCGTGAAGATCGCGAGCTTACTCACGGGAGCGGTGGTCGGCTCTACCGTGAGAATCAAGCTCTGGCGTGTACCCGCAAGTCAGATCCCCGAAGACGACGAAGATCGCCTCGCGTGGCTCTACGATCAGTGGACGAAGGTGGACGCGTTCGTCACTCGCGCGCTGAGCCCGTCGTGAGTTACCGGTGGAAAAGCTGTGGATCATAAGCGGTTTCCCCGCGAGTTTCGGAACCGTTCTGACAGGGGAAAACGTCACACAGCTGGGGATTAAGTCGCGGTCAAAACCGGTGTCATGTCGCGCGAACGATAACAACTCGGAATTCCGAGTGATTGCAACAGCTTGTCAACAGCCGAGTGACAGCGTGTAAAGCAGCACATCCACCTGTCAAAAAAACTACGTTCGAAACTGTCACGATCACAGGCGTTTAGAAATTTGTTCATCGATCGCCGTAGACGGCCTCGAAACTCGCTGCTAGCTTCGGCGCCCTTCACTCAGAAGACACCAGTCGGCGGTCGCCACGTCGACAGAAGTTGGTGGCAAAACGTGCCTGGTCGTCCTTCCTGCGGGAGGTGTGGACATGCTGGGGACGCTGGCGCGGAAGTGCGGCATTTTTGGGGGTCTCGTCACGATGGAACGACTGTGGGAACAAGCTCTCGGCAACCTCAAGACGCATCTTTCGCCCGAAAATTTCGAGACCTGGCTGGAGCCGGTCCAGTTCGGCGGCATCGAGCACGACTCGGTCATCCTGCGAATCCCGAATCAGTTCTTCGCAGAATGGATCTCAGCGCACTACCTCGACATGATCCTCGACACCCTGCGAAGCGAGGCCGGCGACGCAAGCGTACCGACCAAGGTTCGCTGGGAGCTCGACGAAACGCTTCGTGAGAAGGCACAGGCCGCGAGGGAGTCCGCGCCGCCACCGCCGCCGCGCGCGCCGCGCCCCACCCCGCGTGCGCCGGAAATGGCCGACCTCAACCCGAAGTACCGCTTCAGGAACTTCGTCGTCGGCCCCGCCAACCAGCTCGCACACGCGGCAAGCGTCGCATGCGGCTCCGACCCGGGCCGACGCTACAACCCGCTTTTCATCTACGGTGGGGTAGGCCTCGGCAAGACGCACTTGGTCAATGCGATCGGGCACGCGATTCTCCAACGCAATCCCCGGGCTCGCATCCTGTACCTCTCCGCGGAGCGATTCACGAACGAATTCATCTGGTCTTTGCAAAACCACCAGATCAATTCGTTCCGGGAGCGCTACCGCTCGCAGTGTGACGTGCTCTTGATGGACGACATCCAGTTTCTCGCTGGCCGCGAGCAGACGCAGGAGGAGTTCTTTCACACCTTCAACGCGCTCTATCACTCGGACAAGCAGATCGTGGTGACGTCAGACGTGTACCCGCAGCAGATTTCCGAGATGCAGGAACGCCTCATCAGTCGGTTCCAGTCCGGCATGGTGGCGGACGTTCAGGCGCCCGAGCTCGACACGCGGATCGCGATTCTGCAGAAGAAGGCCGAGAGCGAAGGCATCGAGCTCGAGAGCGAGGTGGCTTTGTTCCTCGCGCAGACGGTTCGGAGCAACGTGCGCGAGCTCGAAGGCACGCTCCTTCGGATTGCCGTCAAAGCCGAGCTCCTCGGGCTGCCGATCGACCTAGACCTCGCCAAAGAGACCCTTCGGACGATAGCCCCGAACCAGGATACCGCGACGACCGTCGAAGACATTCAGCGAATCGCATGCGGCTACTTCGGTATTCGGCTGGCGGACCTGAAGTCGCGGCGTCGTCACCGCGCAGTGAGCTTTCCCCGCATGATCGCGATGTACATTTGCCGACAGCGCCTCGGGACTAGCTATCCCGAGCTTGGCGAGCGCTTTGGCGGCAAAGACCACACCACGGTCATCAGCGCCGTTCGTAAAATCAGCGGCCTGGTCGAGGCCCAGGACGAGCGAGTTCTGGGCGCAGTAGGTGCGATCGAGCGCAAGCTCGGCATCTGATGAAGCAGCGTCATTACGCCTCGATGGGGGTTGTGCGGGGGGCTCGGCCAAGCCGGGCCTCCCGCACGCTTTTGGTGTATACCAGCGCCTGTGCTCGAGGTGAGATCAACCTGGGGAATGCACTCGGGGTTCGCTCTGGGTTCGTGCAGTCCACACTCTGACAAGAATCCCTCCACGTCGTTACAATCGGTCAAAACCAAGATCTTCTCGATGGTTAGCTTGTTTCATTCACAATCCACAGCCGTTAAGACGAAGACGAATTTTAAATTACAGAGATCTAGCCTGGTGGATAAACAGCCAAGCCTATTCATGGAGTGAACGGAAACATGGAGCTCACGATCGAAAAGCAGCAGTTCCTCCGTGGTCTTGCACGTACTCACGGTGTGGCTGATCGCAAAAGCTCGATGCACATCTTGTCGAACGTGCTGCTGACGGCCGAAGGAACCGATCGTCTTCGCTTGTCGGCGACCGACCTCTACCTGGGAGTGACGGCCCTCGTTCCCGCAACGATCAAAAAAGGGGGAACGATTGCGGTGTCGGCGCGAACGCTGTTCGACATCGTGAAGAATCTTCCCGACGGGAAGGTGAGCTGGAAGCTCAGCGACAGCCATGCCGTCGAGCTGAGCTGCGGCAAAGTGCGCTATCGAATCCCGGCGATGCCCGGCGAGGACTTCCCTCCGTTGCCGAATCCGGGTGACGCAGACTTCGCACACCTCGACGCGGCGGTGCTCGCGGAGCTGATCTCACTCACTCAGTACTCGATGTCTCACGACGACACCCGCCCCCATCTGGCGGGAAGCTTGTTCGAGGGCGACGGCAAAGTCGTTCGCATGGTCACGACCGACGGCCACCGGCTTTCCAAAGCCGAGCACAAGGTGGGCGGGAAGGGCGCCATGATGAACTTCAGCATGCTCGTGCCCCACAAGGGCATCAGCGAGCTCAAGCGCCTCCTCGACGACGTGAAGGCGAGTAAAGGCAAAGGCGACGAGGCGGCAACGGTAGGCATCGCAACGGCGGGCGGAAATGCGTTTTTCCTACGCGACGACCTGTGTTTGAGCGTGAAGCTCGCCGACGAGAACTTCCCTCCCTACGGCAAAGTGATTCCGAGCAAGCAGAGCCGCACGGTCGTCGCGGCGCGCGGCCCGCTGGTCGAAGCGCTTCGGCGCATCAGCCTCGTGGCAAACGACAAGAGCGGTGGCGTTCAGCTGATGATCGAGCCCGGCATGCTGCGCATCCAGAGCCAGAATCCCGAGGTCGGTGAAGGCAGCGAAGAGGTCGACGTCGACTACGCGGGAGAAGAGCTTCGAATCGGATTCAACGCTCGCTACTTGCTCGACGCCCTGAGCGCACTCCCGTACGACGAGGTTGCGCTCGAGCTGAGCGGTGAACGGGACCCCGGGGTCGTAAAGCCGGTTGGCGATGACGCGGCCTTCATCGGGGTCATCATGCCGATGCGCATCTAGGGCGCAGGGTGAGCTCCGAGAGCCCGAGCCGACTGACGGCACTGCAGGCACGTGGGTTTCGAAACCTCGGGTCTCTCCGCTTCGGGCCGGGGTCGCATTTCAACGTCATTCACGGCGACAACGGCGCGGGGAAATCGAACCTCCTCGAGGCGATTCACTATCTCGGAGCGCTTCGAAGCTTTCGCGGAGCGAAGACCGACGATCTCATCTCGCTCGATTCCGAGAGCGCGTCGATCGAGGCTGAGCTTTCCGGGGGAGCCGCGCCCCACAAGCTTCGCGTCGAGATTGGGAAATCTCAGCGGCGACGGCTCCAGCTCGATGGAAAGCGGCCGCGCTCGACGAGCGCCTGGTATCAAACGGTACCCATGGTGCTCTTTCACCCGGGCGACCTCGTGTTGGCGTCAGGCTCTTCGGACAAGCGGAGGGCCTTTCTCGACCGGATGCTCGAGCAGATGGACCCGGTGTACGGGAGCACGCTTGCGAGCTACGAGAAGGCGCTCAGGAGCCGCAACCGGCTGCTGAAAGAGGAGCACGTCGACCGCCGTTCGATCGGGGCCTACGACGTCATCCTGAGCAAGGCGGGAGCGGTCGTCGGCCGTGCACGTCAGCGCCTGATCGAAGATCTCGGGCCCCGCGTCGAGCGGGCGTTCACCGACGTGTTCGCCGATGATACGCCTCTCGCCGTGCGGTATCTCCCTCGGGTCGAGCCGTCGGAGGAGGCGATCGCAGCGGCACTCGCGCGCTCGTTCGAAAAGGACCGGGCGCGCGGTTTCACCACGGCAGGCCCTCACGGGGACGATCTCGAGCTACGGCTTCACGACGTAGGCGCCCGCCATCACGGCTCTCAGGGGCAGCACCGAACGATCGTGCTGGCGCTCAAGACGGCGGAGCTCGACCTTTTAGCCGACCGGACCGGCCGTGTTCCGATCCTCCTGCTCGACGACGTTTCGAGCGAGCTCGACCGCACGCGGAACCGTCGATTTTTCGAGATGCTCAGCCATGCGGGGGGTCAGGTCTTCCTGACCACCACGCATCCCGAGTTCATCCTGCTCGAGAACGACCGCGTCGACTTTCACGTCGACGCCGGACGCGTCACTCGATCACCCGTGCGCTCTTGATGTAGTCGAGCTTCGGAAAGCTCTTTCGAAGATAGTCGTTGCCTTCGGTTTGGAGACGCCCCTGCGAGGGTCCACGCCCGCGAGGAGCGCCCTCTCCATAGCCGTCGTAGAGCGCGTCGACGGGCGCCATGTCCTTGACCTTGCCGAAGGGCGCGAAGCCCATGCCGTCGAGGCGCGAGTTGTCGCCGAAGTTGATGAAGAACTGCGTCGTTCGCGAGTCCGGACCGGACGTTGCAAACGTCACGGTGCCTCGCGTATTGCTTGCTTTGACGGGATCGTCCGGAATGCGCTTGGTTCGCCACTCCGCGTTGAGCGCCGGATCCCCGCTGATGCCTACTTGCGCCATGAAGCCGCCGATCACTCGGAAGAACGCCACGTCGGTCAAGTAGCCGTTCTGAACGAGCTCGTAAAAGCGATCGGCGCCCCGCGGAGCCCAGCCCCTGTGAACGTCGATCACGATCGCGCCCTTCGTCGTATCGAGCTCCACGGCGTACTCGTCCGGCGCTCGAGACGGCTGCGGCTCACCGGGCGCGTCCGCGGCCGGCGCGCGAGTCGCCTCGGTCTGGCTCGTGGTCGACGAGTCTTCGTTTTTCGGACAGCCGAGGACGAATGCTCCGGCCAACGTGAGTAGAGCTACAGCTCGCATGGCCCTACCTTGCAAAGCCCGCGATGGGTGCGCAAGTCAGCGGCGCTCACGCTTCGAAGAGCCCCCGCAGCTTGCGTAAGAAGCTCGCCTGCTGCGGGTGCGTATCGCTGCCGATCTCGTCGGCCAGCTCGGCGATCAGCTTGCGCTGTTTGCGCGTGATCTGCTGAGGCACCTCGACGACGACCGTCACGAGTTGGTCCCCTTTTCCATAGCCGCCGTAGACGGGGATGCCTTTGCCGCGGAGTCGGAACACCTTTCCGGACTGCGTGCCCGGCGGCACCTTCATGATCACCTTGCCATCGAGTGTCGGCACGTCGATGCTCGCGCCGAGCACCGCCTGCGGAAACGAGATCGGGATCGAGAGCAGAATGTCGGCCCCTTCGCGCTTGAAGAGCGCGTGGTTCGCGACGTTGATGTTGATGTGGAGATCGCCGTTGCCCGTCGGGCTCGCTTCGCCCGCGCCTCTCACGGTCCTGACGGCGCCGTCCTGAACGCCCGCCGGGATCTTCACGCTCATCGACTCCGGACGCATCTTGGTGCCGGTGCCTTTGCACTCGTCGCAGGGGGTTTGGATGTTCTTGCCCGTTCCGCGGCAACCATGGCAGGGGCGTGCGGCCGCAAACAAGCCGCGCTGGTACTTCACCTGGCCGCGTCCCTGGCAGACGTTGCAGCTGTGGACGGGCGTACCCTGCTTTGCGCCCGAGCCGCCGCAGGTTTCGCAATCCGCGGGACGGTTCACCGCAATGGTCTTGTCTACGCCGAGCGCCGCTTCGGCGAAGGTGATCTCGAGATCGTACGTGAGGTCGCGCCCGCCGCGTCGCTTGCGGCGGCCTCCGCTGAAGACCTCGCCGAAGAGCCCCTCCAAAATGTCGCTCACGGCCCCGAAATCGCCGGGATCGAACCCCGGTCCGCCCCCCTCGAACGCAGAGTGTCCGTACCGGTCGTACTGCGAGCGCTTGTCTGCGTTGCTCAGGACCGCGTAGGCCTCGCTCGCCTCCTTGAAGCGGTCCTCCGCCGCAACATCGCCCGGGTTGCGGTCGGGGTGGTATTTCATCGCAAGCGCGCGGTACGCCTGCTTGATCTCGTCGCCGGAGGCGGTCCGGCTGACCTCGAGAATCACGTAGTAGTCGCGCTTGGACACTGGCTGCGGGAGTGTAGACGGGCCCCTCGCCTGCGCAAACAGCGTGGTAAACCCGCGCGGATTGTGCGAGTGATCGCGCCATGGCGGCCATCGCGATCGAGGTCACGGAAGCCGAAGCCGGCGAGCGGCTCGACGTCGTGTTGGCTCGCCGGATCCCCGAGCTCAGCCGAGCACGGGCCAAGGCATTGATCGACCGAGGCGCCGTTCGCGTAGAGGGTCGGCTCGCTCCGAAGAGCCATGTCTTGTCGGCCGGAGACCGCATCACGCTCGACCAAGCCCCCGCACCCGTCGATTTCGACGCGGCGGCCGAACGGAGCGGGTCGCTCGACGTGCTCGTCGAGACCGACGACTACGTGATCGTTCACAAGCCGGCCGGCCTTCCGAGCCATCCTCTAAAAGAGGGGGAAACGCACACGCTCGCCGGAGCGCTCGTTGCGAAGTATCCGGAGATGCGCGGAGTCGGATACAGCAAGCGCGAGCCCGGGATTGTCCATCGGCTCGATATCGACACGTCGGGCGTGATGCTTGCCGCGCGAAACGCTCGCGCCTTCGAGGCTTTGCGTGGCGGACTTCGAGCAGGTGAAATCGAAAAGCGCTATCTCGCACGCTGCTACGGAGAGGTCGATGCGCCTCGCACGATCGATCTCCCGCTCGCAAACGACCCCCGCGACCGGCGCAAGGTGCGCGCGTGCACCGATCCGCGCGAAGCGAAACGGCTCGGCGCCAGGCCCGCAAGAACGGAAATCCTGTCGAGCAAGCCCGCCCCGCACGGCTCGCTCGTCGAGGTTCGCGCAAACCACGCGCGCCGACACCAGGTACGCGCTCATCTCGCCGCCATCGGCCATCCGCTCCTCGGTGACACGCTCTACGGCGGCCCCGCGCTGGAAGCGCCGCAGCATCATTTGCTGCAGGCGTCGTTCATTGGGCTCGGCCGGGTTGTAGCTCACGCAAGAGCCTGGAATCATTCGGATTCTCGGCTGCGGCTCGCCGAGCCGGACCGGGGCGATTAGCGCCGCGGTCGCTGCGAGCGACGGTCGCGCTTTCGGGCTCTTCCGCCGCCGGGTTTGAGGGACGCGCGAAGCTGCTCGATCTCGTCGCGAAGCTTCGCGGCCTTTTCGAACTCGAGCTCTTCGGCGGCTAAGAGCATCTCGCTTCGAAGCTCCTCGATCAGCGCGGGCACGTCGGACGGATCCTTCGGGGACTCTCCTTTTCTCAGGACCGGGATCACGACGTAGTCACTGCCACCGGTGGACGGGTCCATTTCGAGAACCGCTTTGCGTACGGTCTGCGGCGTGATCCCACGCTCCTCGTTGTATTCGATCTGGCGCGCGCGCCGACGCCCGGTCTCGTCGATCGCGCGGCGCATCGCATGTGTGACCTTGTCCGCGTACATGATCACCTGGCCACCGGCGTTTCGCGCCGCCCTTCCGATCGTTTGAATCAGCGAACGGGGCGATCGCAGAAAGCCTTCCTTGTCGGCGTCGAGGATGCCGACGAGCGAGACCTCGGGAAGGTCGAGGCCCTCTCGAAGGAGATTGATCCCCACGAGCACGTCGAACTCGCCACGCCGTAAATCCCTAAGAATTTCAACACGTTCCAAGGTGTCCACGTCGCTGTGAAGGTACCGGACCGCAACGCCCAGCTCGCCGTAGTACTCGGTGAGATCTTCGGCCATCCGCTTGGTCAGCGTGGTGATCAAGACCCGCTCGTCGCGTGCAACCCGCGCTCGGATCTCTCCCAACAGATCGTCGACCTGGTGCTTGGTCGGACGCACGATGACTTTGGGATCGAGCAACCCGGTAGGCCGGATCACCTGCTCGACGATCACGCCGCCGGCGTGTTCGATCTCCCAGTCGCCCGGCGTCGCGCTCACGTGAATCACTTGCCCGACGCGTTTTTGCCATTCGGCAAAACGCAGCGGGCGGTTGTCGAGCGCGCTCGGCAGACGGAAGCCGTGCTCGACCAACGTCTCCTTGCGCGAGCGATCGCCCTTGTACATCGCGCCGAGCTGAGGAACCGTGATGTGGGACTCGTCGAGGATGACGAGGAAGTCGTCCGGGAAATAGTCGAGCAGGGTCGGAGGGGGCTCTCCGACCTTTCGTCCGGAAAGGTGCCTGCTGTAGTTCTCGATGCCGTGGCAGAAGCCCATCTGTTCGAGCATCTCGAGGTCGTAGAGAGTGCGCTGCTCGAGCCGCTGCTTTTCCAGCAATTTCCCGTCTCTTTCGAGCTTCGGCAGCCATTCGAGGAGCTCCTCGCGAATCGATTCGATCGCGCGCTCCCGGTGCTCGTCCGGCGTGACGTAGTGGCTTCCCGGGTATACCCCGTACTGGTCGAGCTCCTCGATGACCTTCCCGCGAGTCGGATCGATTTCGACGATTCGTTCGATCTCGTCTCCCCAGAACTCGATGCGAACCGCAAGGTTTTCGGAGTGCGCCGGAAAGATCTCGACGACGTCGCCACGCACGCGGAACGTGCCTCGATGAAAGTCGATGTCGTTGCGCTGGTATTGGATGTCGACCAGCCGTCGCAGCAGCCGATCGCGACGGTACTCTTGCCCAGCCTCTAGATTGATCAGCATCTCTTGGTACCACTCCGACGAGCCGATTCCGTAGATGCACGATACGCTGGCCACGATGATCACGTCGCGGCGTGCGAGCAGAGAACGCGTTGCGCTGTGCCGCATGCGATCGACCTTGTCGTTGATGATCGCGTCCTTCTCGATGTACGTGTCGCTCGAAGGGATGTATGCCTCGGGCTGGTAGTAGTCGTAGTAGCTGACGAAGTATTCGACGGCGTTGTTCGGGAAGAGCTCCCGCATCTCGCTGTAGAGCTGGGCGGCGAGAGTCTTGTTTGGCGCGATGATCAGCGTCGGGCGCTTGGTGGTGGCGATGACGTTGGCGACGGTGAAGGTCTTGCCGCTTCCCGTAATTCCCAGGAGAACCTGGTGCTCGTCGCCGCGCCCGAGCCCCTCGAGAAGCTGGGAAATCGCCTCGGGCTGGTCTCCCTTGGGCCTGAGGTCGGTGATGAGCTCTAGGTCGCGCCCCATGGAGCGAAACCTAACACCGCTTGAAAAAGGCGACAGTCCCCTTCATTGAGCAGGGGATGGACCTCGCGAGATTCTGGGACGTGACGACGGCGACCGCGGCGAGCGCCGCTCGGCCCAACTTCGGGAACTACCACTCAGGGCGCACAAAGATCCCGGAACAGCCGCTCGAGCTCTACGAGTTCGAGGTGTGCCCGTATTGCCGAATCGCACGGGAAGCGATGTCGGCCCTGAGCCTCGACCCGATCGTCTACCCGTGTCCGAAGGGCGGCACCCGATTTCGAGAGAAGGTCAAACGAGAGGGCGGCCGCTACCAGTTTCCCTACCTCGTCGATCCCAACACCGGAGTCGCGATGTACGAGTCGGCGGACATCGTCGAGTATCTCTTTCGCGAATACGGCGACGGGCGTGCCCCCTGGTTTCTCACGCAGCGGGCATTTGCGGTGCCCACTTCGATGCTTGCGTCGGCCTTTCGCCCGAAGCGCGGTCGCTACGTGGTTCCCTCGAGGCAGCCCGCGGAGCTGCTGGAGCTCTATTCGTACGAAGGCTCGCCGTTTTGCCGAATCGCAAGGGAGGCCCTCTGCGAGCTGGAGCTCCGCCACCGCGTACGAAACGTGCCGAGAAAGAGCCCCGATCGGCCGAGCTTCGTGTCGCAATCCGGAAAGATGCAGGTGCCGTACCTGCACGATCCGAACACCGGGGTCCACATGTTCGAATCCGCCGACATCCGGGCGTATCTCTACGACACGTACGCCCTGCGCTTCTAGCCGTTGGCCTTTGCGAACGCCTTCGCGAAGTCGACGAACTTCTGCACGTCCGAAGGCTCCATCGCGTTGTAGATCGACGTACGAATGCCGCCCACCGACCGATGGCCCTTGATACCGACCATGCCGGCGTCCGCCGCCTCGGCGATCATCTTGGCTTCCAGCTCTTCGGTGGGCAGCCGGAAGACCGGATTCATGATCGAGCGGGAGTCGCGCTCCACCGGGCAGCGAAAGAAGTCGGTCGCACCGTCGATCATGTCGTAAATGCAGCCGGCCTTCTCCAGGTTTCGCTTCTCCATCGCGGCGGCGCCGCCCTGGTCCCGAACCCAGCGAAGGACGTTTCGGACCATGTACACCGGGAACGTGGGAATCGTGTTCTGCAGCGAATCACCGTTCAGGATCGTGCTGTAGCGAAAGATCTTGTTCAGCGTGTCCGGGCTGCGCTCGGCTAAATCCTTCCGAAGGATGAGTACCGTGATCCCGGCCGGACCGAGGTTTTTCTGAGCGCCGGCGTAGATGAGGCCGAACTTCGATACGTCGAGCGGCCGGCAGAGAATGTCGCTCGACATGTCGGCGACGAGGGGCGCGTTTGCGGTGTCGGGCACGTAGGGAAACTGCGTGCCCATGATCGTGTTGTTGGACGTGTAGTGCACGTAGGCGGCTTTCGCGTCGAGATCGAGCTCGGCCTGCTTCGGAACGCGCGTGTACTTGCCGTCGACTTTGCCGGTGCCAGCCTCGCGGGCGTCGCCCGTGATCTTGGCCTCCGCGAGCGCTTTGTCGCTCCAGGCGCCGGTCATGACGTAGTCGGCCGACTCGCCGGGCGCCCGAAGGTTGAGAGGCACGAGCGCGAACTGAGCGGTCGCGCCCCCTTGCATGAACAGCACTTCGTGGGTCTCCGGAATGTCGAGCAGCTCGCGCAGCAGCGACTTGGTTTCCGCGTGGACCTCGGCATACGCGGCTCCCCGGTGGCTGTGCTCGACGAGCGACATCCCGGTGCCTTCGTGGTCGAGGAATTCTTTCTGGGCGTACTCGAGAACCGGCAGCGGAAGCGTTGCCGGTCCTGCGCTGAAGTTGATGACGCGGGCCATAGGCGCGGGAGCCTAGCCCCGGCCCCGAGCCGTGCAACCCGGGTTGGGGCAAAGCCCCGTGGCAAAAAAGAGCGGCCGAGGCCGCTCCATTTTTTGCTTAACGGGGTGGAGCTGAGGGGAATCGAACCCCTGACCTCCGCATTGCGAACGCGGCGCTCTCCCAACTGAGCTACAACCCCAAAGGTCGGGCCTTCGTATAGCCGCGCGCGGTTTCCGTGCAACTCGAACGGCGCGCGCGCACCGCGGAATACCTGAAAATTCGTTTGGTTACCGAGTTGCCGAAGGGGTGTCCGGCCCTCTACCTTGAGGTGGATGAAACCACGGCCGACAACGCTCTTTTGCTGCGCGCTCGTGGCGTTGGCGCTCGTCGCGGTGACGTGGAGCGCACCGGGCGCGGCGCAGGAGACGCCGGACGACGCTGCCGGGCGCGAGTACTTCGAGCGCGGACGCGCCGCGTTCGACGAGGCCGACTATGAAACCGCGCTCGTCTACTTTCGCCACGCGTACAAATTGAGCCGCCGCGGCGAGCTCCAATACAACATCGGCGTCGCCGCAGATCGGCTGCAGCGAGAAGAAGATGCGCTCGAAGCGTTTCGGCAGTACCTCGAGGAAACCGAAGAGCCGCTGCGCGAAGCAGAGGTGCGCGAGCGTATCGATGCGCTCGAGCGAACGATCGCGGAGCGCAACGCGGCAAAGCTCGCGCTCGAAGAAGCGGCAACGTCGTCTCTTGCATCGGGCGCTCAGCCAACGGACGGTGCGCGCGTTCCAACCTCGGCGATCGTCGGGGGAAGCACGCTCGCGGCGCTCGGCGTTGCAGGCGTGGCCGCAATGGGCGCAGGGCTCGCGAAGAACGGCACGTGCAAAGAAGAGATCGGCGGCGAGTGCGCCGTCGAGCATGCGGCGACGCCGTGGACCTGGGTCTACGGAGGTCTCGGAGTCGCGGCGCTGGCTGGAAGCGCGACGTGGTTTGCGGTCGGTGCGCGAAGGCAGAAGACCAAGCGCGAGATGCGGATGTCCGTTGGGCCAACCGGCGTGATGGTATCAGGAAAGTTCTGAGAGAGTATCAACTCGGATACTCTCAGGAATTCCGGAAAGCGTCATATTTTCAAGGTGTTGAAGAGCTCGGTGGCGGCGTCCACCATGCCGTTCGGACTCTGGACGCGCGGCACGCGCAGGATCGGAATCCGCGGCAGGTAGCTCGCGAGAACGTCTGCGTTCGAGGTGCGACTGAGATCGTCCCGGGAGCCTCGCTCGACGTGATTGAGCACGATCGCGCGCACCGACACCTTGCGTCTGCGAAGCGCCTCGACCGCGGTGAGCGTGTACGAGAGAACGCCGAGCGCGTTGCGCGCGACCAACACGGTTTGGAGGTCGAGCTGTGCGGCGAGGTCCGCGATGGTGCGCTCGCGGTCGAGCGGAACGAGCACGCCGCCCACGCCTTCGACGATCGTGTAGTCGGCGTCCTTGCCGAGCTCGCGAATCCTCTTCGTGATTGCGCGAAGCGATCCGACGCCGGGACCGCCGCGCAACTCGATCGCACAAGGGGCGAGCGGTTCGCGTGCACGGTAGAGCCCCTCGGCGTGTGCAAGTGACTCGTTGCCGCATGCGCGCGCGAGCGCGAGCGCATCCAGCGGATCTGGATCGACGCCGGTTTCGATTGGTTTGATCGCGGCGACGCGCTTGCCGCGCTGCACGCACGCCGTAGCGAGCGCGCTGGCGAGCCACGTCTTTCCAACTCCGGTGCCCGTTGCCGTAATGAACGCGCCCTTCATGTGCCCGCCTCCTCGCGTTTGGGCGCCGACGCGGCGAATGCGCCGATCGCCCGATCGATGTGCTCGGTTCGATGGGTTGCCATGGGTGTCAGCCTCAGCCGCGCCGTACCCACCGGCACGGTCGGCGGCCGGATTCCCTGCACGAAAACGCCTCGTTCGAAGAGCTCGTGAGAGAGCCGCATTGTACGATCGTTGTCCCCAACGAAGACAGGGAGAATCTGGCTTCGTATGTCGGGCACATCGAAGCCGAGCTCGCGGAGCGCCGCGCCGAGGCGTGCCGCGTGCAAGAGGAGCTGCGTCCGACGGTCGTCGGCGTCCCGCACGAGCGGGAGCGCAGCCAGTGCGGCGCGAACGAGGACCGGCGATGGGGCGGTCGAGTAGACATAGCTTCGCGCACGGTTTCGAATGAAGTCGACGAGCGCGCCGGACCCCGCGACGAATGCGCCCGCGGTTCCAAAGGACTTCCCCAACGTGCCGACGATCAGGTCGGGAGCGACGCCTTGCTCGGCGCAGACGCCCCGCCCCATCGGCCCGAGGACGCCCAGCGCGTGCGCCTCGTCGACCAAGAGGCCCGCGTCGAAGTTGCGGGCGAGCCTTTCGAGCTCCTGCACCGGGGCGGTCACACCGTCCATCGAAAACAGCGAGTCCGTCGCGATCAGGGCCCGGCGGGCCTGCGGGCGGTGCGCCTGGAGGAGCTCCTCGAGGTGGCCGGGGTCCCCGTGCCGGTAGACGTAGGTGCGGGCTCGGGAGAGCCTGCAGCCGTCGATCAGGCTGGCGTGGTTCAGGGCATCGCTGAAGACCGCGTCGCCGTCGCCGACCAACGCCTGGATGGCGCCCAGATTGGCCGCGTACCCGGTGGAGAAGAGAACGGCCTCCGCTGCGCCCACGAACTCCGAAAAGGCCGCTTCAGCCTGGGCGTGCGCGTCCATGGTGCCGGTGATCAGCCGCGAGGCGCCGGAGCCGACTCCCTCTTCCTGCGCGGCCTGGACGGCCGCTTGGACGATGGCGGGATGGCTCGCGAGGCCGAGGTAGTTGTTGGAGCAAAGGCAGACCACCCGTCGGCCGTCGATCTCGAGCTCCGGGCCTTGGGCGCCCTGGATTTGGCGCGGGTGCCGTCGCAGGCCGGCGGCTTCGAGCGCGCGCAAGGCCTCGGCGATTTGGTTGTCGAAGGCCATGGCAGCCATCTAAGCCCAGCGTGGAGCCCGGTCAAACCCGGGTGTTTCACGTGAAACATCTCCTGGCGGGCCCCGTCGGTGTTTCACGTGAAACATCTCCTACCAGCCTGCTCGGTGTTTCACGTGAAACACCCTCCCGAGCCTGAGCCTAGAGCTTCAAGTCCTCGCGCGGATTCTCACCGAAGGCCGCCTCGACCGTCTTCAGGGCCTCGGTCACCTCCTCGGAGCCGCTCTCGGGTAGGACCACCTCGAGATGTGCGATCAGGTCTCCGCGCGGCTTCCCTTTCTGCTCGATTCCTTTGCCGCGGAGACGCAGCTTGGCCCCGTTCTCCGAGCCGGCGGGGATCGAAAGCTGGACGCTCCCCTCCGGCGTCGGCACCGAGACCTTGGCCCCGGCGTACGCCTCGAGCGGAGTCACCGGTACCTTGACGTGAAGTTGCCTCCCGCGAATCGAGAAGTAGGGGTGCTTGCGTACCTTGACTCTCAAGACGAGGTCCCCGTCCGGGCCCCCGTCGGCGCCGCGCCCTCCTTGTCCTCGGAGGCGAATCTTTCCGTCGTTCCGAGCGCCCGGGGGAATCCGCACCTTCATCGTGCGAGCGCCCTCGGCCGATCGCACGCTGAGCTCTTTGGTGCATCCGAGGACGGCCTCGCGGAAATCGACCGTGACCTCCGACTGAAGGTCCGCGCCGCGCCGAGGAACACGAACGTAGGTGCCGGCGCCAGGTCGACCTCGCCCGCCGAACAGATCCTCGAGGTTGAACTCGAAGCTGCCCCCGCCGCTCCGCGCGGCGGCCCCGAAGAGGTCTCCGAAGTCGAAGCCGCCGCTGCCTCCGCCGCCGAAACCTCCAAACCCTTGGGTCGCCGCTCGGTACTGATCCGGATCGAATCCTTCCCGCAGACCCATTTCACCGAACTCGTCGTAGAGCTTTCGCTTTCGCTCGTCGGAGAGGACATCGTAGGCGTTCGACACGTCCTTGAATCGCTCCTCGGCGGCTTGGTCGTCGGGGTTGCGATCCGGGTGCAGCTCCCTTGCGAGCTGTCGATATGCCTTCTTGAGCTCGTCGGGGCTCGCGTCACGCGATACCCCCAGGATCTTATAGAAATCGCGGTCGGCCATCTCGGTCGCTCACCATAACCATCTGGGTACAGCTTTCAACGTTGGCGCGGCTCGGCTTTTGCGCAAGCTCGTCATGTAAATGCCAATATAGTGCCTATCATGTCTGTTCTATCGTCTAGACACGCCAGATTTGCCGTCAGCGCCGGTTCGCGCCCTTCTTGCTGCGTCTCTAGGCGCATGATACTCGCTCGCCATGGGTTTGGTCGACGTCAGCCGCCTACCGCAGCACGTGGCGATCATCATGGACGGCAACGGCCGATGGGCGCAGGCGCGTGGCAAGCCCCGCACGGCTGGTCATGAGCGCGGCGCCGACGCCGTTCGCGCGACCATGCGTGCGGCTCGCCGACTCGGTGTGCCCGCTCTGACGCTGTATGCGTTCAGCGAGCAGAACTGGGAACGACCGCAAGTCGAGATCAACGCGCTCGTCGACCTGCTCTGCGAGTGTTTGATCTCCGAGCGTGACGAGCTCGTCGACAACGAGATCCGCTTGGCAGCCATTGGACGTCTGCACAAGCTGCCGACCCGCGCGCAGTCGAAGCTCGACGCGTTGATGCGCGAGACGGAGTCGCTCGATGGGATGACGCTCACCCTTGCGCTCTCGTACGGCGGCCGCGAAGAGATCGTCGACGCAGCCCGCGAGCTTGCGCGACGCACACGCGACGGCGCGATCGATCCCGAAGACATCGACGAACGATCGATGGATGCGCTCCTACCGTCCATGAACGTCGGGCCGGTCGATCTGCTCGTGCGCACCGGCGGAGAGCAGCGCATCAGCAACTTCTTGCTTTGGGGATCGGCCTATGCGGAGTTCGTCTTCACCGACGAGCTTTGGCCCGATTTCGGAGCAAATTCGCTGTATTCCGCGATCGCGGCCTACCAGGCACGCGAGCGCCGCTTCGGTCTCGTGCCGGGCGCGGAGGCGCATGGAGGCGCGGTTTCGTCTCGCGACGAGTTGGAGCGCGCCATATGACCGACGCGATCGAACAGCCGCCGATGAAGAAAGGGCTGTCGGGAACCGCGCTTCGTGTCGCAACCGTCGTCCCGCTGATTCCGATCATCCTGTGGATGATGTTTGCGGGACCGGACTGGCTCTGGCCATCGTTCGTGCTCGTCGCGATCGCGATCGGCGGTTACGAGCTGATGGGAATGAAAGTTCCATCGTCGCACGGACTGCGCGCTTGGGGCTCGATGACATCCGCCCTCTTCGGCTACGCGATCGTCTTTCTGAACGACGCCGACGCGGTCTATGGTGTCGTTCTGCTGATCATCGTCGGCGCGATGGTCTGGAGTCTCTTGCAGGAGGATCCGCTTCACAACGCGAGCGTTCGAATGGGTTGGCTCCTCGGAACGCCGCTCTACGTCGGGGGCACGCTTTCCGCAGTTGCCCTGGTGCGCGAGTTCGACCCGACCGGCGCCTGGGTTCTCCTCACGATGGTGCTCGCCTGGGGGAGCGACACCGCAGCCTATTTCGTCGGCCGCAAGTTCGGGAGGACCAAGCTCGCCCCTCGAATCTCGCCGAAAAAGACGCTCGAAGGCTCCGCGGGCGGGCTTGCTGCGGCCGTCGTCGGCGCGGTCATCATGAGCATTTTCCTGCCTCGCATCAGCGTGCTCGATGCGATTGCGCTCGGTCTCGTCGGGGGCGCGGCGGGTCAGGCCGGTGACCTGATGGTGTCTGTTCTCAAGCGAAGCAGCGGCGTCAAAGACAGCGGCGGCATCCTGCCTGGGCACGGAGGAATCCTCGACCGCGTGGACGCGCTTGCATTCACCGCGCCCGCCACTTGGGCGTACGGCCATTTCATCGCGGGCTTTTGATCAGCGCCCGGCAGCCTTCTTGATCTGCCCTAGATCGAGAATCGCGCCGCCCTCGCCGACGATCGTCGGCTGCTTGCCGTCCCATTTCTCGACCGCGCGCAGGTAGACGATTTCCGGGCTGATCGTCTTGCGAAGAAGCTCCTGCGCCTTGGCTTCGGCTTCGGCTCTGGCAAGCATCGCGTTCGCCGTGCCCCGCGCCTTGGCCTCCGCCTGCTCCGCTTCGACCTTGATGCGCGCGAGGTCGTTCCTCGCGGTGAGCGCCCGCTGCTCCGCGACCTGCTTCGCTTCGACCGCCTGCTGGTACTGCTGGTCGAACTGGAAGTCGGTGATCGAGAGCTCGGTCACCAGCACGTCGCTCTTGGCCAGCGTGATTCGGATGCTTTCGCCGAGGGTCTCCTTCACCTGTTGGCGCTTGGTGATCAGCTCCTCGGCCGTGTACTGCGCGGTGGCTTTCTTCAGCGACTCCTGCAGCGCCGGGTCGATGATCGTGTTCTCGACCACGATGCGGGTGCCGATGTTTCGAAAGATCTCGACGATTTGGGCCGCGTCGAGGCGGTAGTTCAGCGCGATCTTGGTCGACACCACCTGAAGGTCCTTCGACGAGGCGCTGGCGCTTGCTTCCATCTTGTGGACGCGCGTCGAGATGTTGACGATCTGCGTCTTGACCGGCGTCCGAAAGTGGATCCCTTCTTGGAGCGCGAGATCCTGGATTTCGCCCCACTTCATCACTACGCCGAGGTTTCCAGCATCGACCTGAGTACATCCTCCGGCCGAGGCCAGCGCGAAAAGCACGAGCGCGCTTCGTAGTTTCTTCATTGAAATCATCATCCTATCCCCTGTTGTTTAGAGCTTCGGGCCTCCGCGTCCAGCGGCTTCACCAATCGAGCACCGCGACGAGAATCCCGGTCGCGACGATCAGCGCTCCGGCAGCGGTGTCTCCGTAGCGCTCGATCCACTTGCCCTTGAAGAGCTGCGCGCCCGAGTGTGCAAGCGCGACCAGCGCCACCATGGCCCCGATCGTCGCCACCTCGTAGGCCACGACAATCGTGATCGTCTCCGCAGCGGAAAGCGGCGCCGCTGCAAACAGGATGGGGATGACGGCGACGCAGGGGTCCGCGCAGTAGATCAGGAAAAGCGACCACGTCGAGATCCGCGAGGGATCGTGCACGTGATCGTAATGATGATGGCGGTGGCCGTGAATGCGATGCACGAACGCGCCGCGAAGACCCCAAACCGCGTAGGCGACGCCAAAGCCAATCAGCAGCAGGCCTGCCACGGAAACCATTCGCTCGCCGAGCGATCGAAAGAGCTGCGTGCCAAACGCCAGCGCGAGCAATCCGAGAAGCACGGACACCGTCACGTGCCCGAGGCCGCAAAGAAACGCCACGCGCGCGGTGCGCCCCCGCGACCAGCCCCGCGCACGGGCCACCGCGGCGATGGGCACCCAATGGTCCGGCGCCAAAGAGTGCAATGATCCCACGGTGATAGCGGCGACCGCCAGCGAGGCGAAAAGACTAGTGGTGTTCATGAGGAGGCTCGGGAGGGTGATGATGATGCGGAGCGCTTTTCGCCGATCGACGCTCCGGACGGCGCGCTTCGAGCCAAGCGAGCCACGCATCGATGCCTTCGCCCGTCTTCGCCGAGACCTCCAGCATCGTCGGCTCCGGCATCACGTGGGCCAGCGCGTCCCGTACCGCAGCGAGGTCGAAGTCGAGATGCGGAACGAGATCGATTTTCGTCAGCAACACGAGGTCTGCCTTCTGGAACATCACCGGGTACTTGAGCGGCTTGTCCTCGCCTTCGGTCACCGAAAGCGTCACCACGTTTGCAGCCTGGCCGAGATCGTAAATCGCCGGGCACACCAGGTTGCCGACGTTCTCGATGAAAAACACGTCGCGGTCACCGGGGGGAAAATGGTGAAGCGCATGGTGCACGAGCCGAGCATCGAGATGACACGCGGAGCCGGTCGTGATCGTCGCCGAGACGATGCCGGACGCGCTCAGACGATTCGCGTCGCGATCGGTTGCGAGGTCACCGCTCACCGCGCCGAGCTTCAATCGGCCTTCCGCGGCCTTCGCCGTCGCCTCGAGCACCGCGGTCTTACCCGCGCCCGGCGATCCCATCAGGTTGATCGCGAGGACGCCTAAGCCCTCGAAATGACTTCGGTTATGGCCTGCCTGAGCATCGTTGTCGGAGAGGATCCGCTCCTGGACTTCGATCGGCACGATTTCCGGATCGCCGCATCCGCAGGTCTCACACATCGGGTGCCTCCATTTCAATTCGTTCGAGGATGATCTCGTCTCCCTGAATCATGCGCGCGGGTCGATTGCAGCCATCGCAGCGAAGAATTGCGCCGCGGACGAGGGTCTGGTTGCAGGACGGACACGCCCAGGTGGGCGCGACGGCATCGATCGTCAGCTCCGCCCCCGCGCAAATCGTCCGCTCGCGGAACGTGTCGAATGCGGTCTTGAGCAAATCGACCTCGACTCCGGAGAGCTCTCCGATCTTGAGGTGTAGGCGATGGACTCGTGCGGCGCGATGAGCGGCGGCCTCCCGCTCCACGCGGTCGATCAACGAAGCGACGATGGAATACTCGTGCACGTGTCACTCGCTTTCGAACTCCGGAGGGCGTTTGTCGAAGAACGCAGCCAACCCTTCTTTGAAGTTTGGGCCGTCCGCGATGCGCGCGAGCTCGGTGAGCTCCGCGTCGAGGTGGACGTCGAGGCGATCGACGCCCGACGCTTGGTTCAAGAGCTGCTTGGCGACCCCGACCGCCTGAGTCGGCGCGGCCGCGAGCTCAGCGGCGAGAGCGAGTGCCTCTGAATCCAGCGAAGCATCTGGAATTACTCGGTTAATCAGGCCCCATTCGAGAGCCTCGGCCGCGCTCAGGCGCGGGTTCAGCAGCACGAGCTCGAGCGCCTTTCGAAGACCGACGAGCCTCGGCAAGAAGAAGGTCGAGCTCTCCGCGCCGGTCAAGCCCGTCTTGAAATAGGCCCACTCGAACCACGCGCGCTCGGAGGCAAGGACCAGGTCGCAGCTCATCGCGATGCCGAAACCGCCTGCCGCGGCTGCGCCGTCGACTGCCGCGACGAACGGCTTGGGAGCGCGGCGAATCTCCGAGATGGTGCTGTGGATGTACTCGAGGATCTGTTTGAAGATCTCTCCGTAGTTGCCGCTTCGCCCGTGCGTCTCCGGTTGCAGGTAGCCGAGATCGTCGTCGCTTCCGCCGTCCCGAATGTACTTGAGGTCCGCGCCGCTGCAGAAGATACCGCCCTCGCCGCGGATCACGACGGCCCGAACGTCGCGGTCTCGCGCGAGCTGTAAGCCAGCGCGGCGAAAGTCCTGAGCGGTTTCGACGTCGAGCGAGTTCAGGCGCTCGCGACGCGCGATCGTCAGAATCCCAACCGCTCCGTCTCGCTCCACTCGGATGTGCTTCATCTCGCTCATGGCTCAGCAGATCCTCGGTAGGAGCTCGCCCTCCGCCTCTGCGAGGAGGCGACTCCCAAAGCCCGTGTCGAGCACGACGAAGCCCGGTCGTTCCTCCACGCACTGCCCCACAATTGCCGCGTTTCTGCCGAGCGGGTGGGCCCGCACGGCGTCGAGCACCGCGGCGGCGCTCTCCGGCCGGACGCCGAGCACGACCTTGCCCTCGTTCGCCGAGACGAGCGGGTCGATGCCGAGAAGCTCGCCGACGGCCCGCACCTCGTCGCGCATCGGTACGGCGGTCTCGTCGACGATGATCCCGACCCCGCTCTTTTCGGCCATCTCGTGCAGCGCGCTCGAGAGCCCGCCGCGCGTGGGGTCTTTCATCGCGACGACGCCCTCCCCTCCGACTTCGAGCGCCCGGCGAACCAGCGTGTGCACCGGCGCGACATCGGACTCGAGCGAAGTCTCCAGCGCAAGCTCGTTGCGCGTCGCCATGATCGCCAAGCCATGATCGCCCATCGTGCCCGTCACGAGGATCTGATCGCCAGGGCGAAGACCCGCATCGGACACGACCCGTCGCGTCAGGCCGACGCCGGTCGTGTTGATCACCAAGCCGTCGATCTCGCCGTGGCCCATGACTTTCGTGTCGCCCGTCACGATGGTGGTGCCTGCCTCCGCGCACGTTGCTTGGATCGAGCTCCAGATCCGCTCGAGACGCGCCTTCTCGAAACCGTCCTCGAGGATGGCGCTGCACGTGAGAGCCAGGGGCTCGGTGGCGCCCATCACCGCGAGATCGTTGACGGTTCCAGAAACCGCCAGCCGGCCGATGTCGCCGCCAGGAAACTCGATCGGCTGAACGACGTGCGAATCCGTCGCGATGACGAGGTATCGTTCGCCGATGCGGATCGCGGCGCCATCGTCCATCGCGGCGAGACCGATACCGTCGTCGCCGACGTCCCCTAGCCCCTTTGCAAAGATCTGCTCGATGAGCGCTCGCATGGCGCCTCCACCCGTCCCGTACTTGAGCGTGATGCGTTCCTCGACGAGTCGGACGTTACGCGTCACGCCGCGCCTCGTTTGATCGAACGAAGGTCGGGTCGCCCGCCGTACTGATGCCAGATCTTGCAGGTGCCCTCGGCGCTCACCATGCACGCGCCGACAGGCGTGTCGGGGGTGCATTCTTTGCCGAACAGCTGACAGTCGGAAGGAGATGCAATCCCCGCCATGATGTCTCCGCACTGACACTGCTGCACCAGCTTGGGCGGCGCGTAGCTCCAAAGCGACGACGCATCGATGGTGAAGCGCTTCCGGGTGTCGTATCGAGCAAACTCGTCGCGCAGCCGGAGATTGCCGTTTGGAACGTGGGCGATCCCCCGCCAGCGGCCCCCGGTCGGCCGAAAAACCCGCCAAAGCAGGCGCTGCGCCTGAACGTTGCCTTCCCGCGTCACGCAGCGGGGGAACGCGTTCTCCACGCGCGGCTCGCCGCCGTTGATCACCTCGATCAGCTTGACGAGACCGGCCAGGACGTCGAGCGGCTCGAAGCCTGCAATCACGACCGGGAGCCCGTGTCGCTCCACGAACTTCTCGAACACGGCGGACCCGGTGATCGTCGCGGCATGGCCGGCCGCGAGAAATCCCTCGATCTTCGTCTCCGGCATTTCGGCGACGATCTCCATGACGGGCGGGATGTACTTGTGCGCGGACAGCACGGAGAAGTTGTCCGGCGGATCGTCGACGAGGATCGCAGCGGTGGCGACCGCCGTCGTCTCGAAGCCCGAGGCAAAGAAGACCACCTCTTCGTCGTGCTCGCGCGCGAGCTCCACGGCCTGCGTCACGCTGTACACGACGTCGACCTTCGCACCGTCGGCCTTCGCATCCGAAAGCGACTGCGACGTGCCCGGCACGCGCAGCATGTCTCCGTACGACGCGACGCGAACGCCCTGACGGGCCAGCGCGACGGCCTCGTCCACCTCGGGCACGTCCGTCACGCAGACGGGGCACCCGGGGCCCATGATCACCTGCAATTCGTCGGGAAAAGCGGCCCGGAGCCCGAACTTCGCGATCGCCTGCTCGTGGCTGCCGCACACGTGCATCACCGAAACCGGAGCGTGATCGGCGCGCTGCACCAATCCTTCGAGGGCTTCGCGAAGGCCCCGTGCGCGCGCGGGGTCGCGAAACTTCAGCTGGTCGAACGCATCATGGGGAGTCATCTCCTCCTCCTCTCGAGGAGCTCGCCGCGTCCGGTGCAGCCTCGATCTCGCTTCGGACGTCCGCCGCCATGAGATCCTGCTCGTCGGCCAGCCGAAGGAGCTCATCGTACAGCGCGAGAGTCTCGACCGCGTCTTCGGGCGGAATGCGCCGAATGGCGAAACCGACGTGATTCAAAATGTAGTCGCCGGGCTCCACCGGCGCGTCGCAGATCTCGAGCCGCACCTGTTTCTTCACGCCCCAGAAGTCGACCGTGGCAATTTGCATCTCTTGGTCGACCTCGAGCACCTTGCCTGGGACACCTAAACACATGGGGGAGCTCCTTCGGGCATCAGTCTTTGTCCCTCAGAATGGCATCTGCGATCAAGGCCTGACCGAGCGCGATTCCGCCGTCTCCGGGCGGCACTTCTCGATGCCGCAAAACGCTGATTTCCTTACTTAATCGAGACTCGACGGCCGCGCAAAGCAGCGCGTTCTGGAAAACTCCACCCGTCAGCGCCACCGGAAGGGGCTCTTTGCTCTCCCAAAGGCGCTCGACGACCGTCGCCGTCGCCTCGGCGAGCGTTGCGTGAAAGCGCGCCGATACGCGGCCTTCGGGCATACCGGCCACGAGGTCCGCGACCGCCGCGCGCGCGGTGGGGCGCAAGTCGATCTCGAACGGGTCACACGTCGTGTCGACGCTGAAAGCGTACGGAGGGCCCCCGCCTGTTTCCGCGACGAAGTTCCAAGCGACCGCGACCTGGCCTTCATAGGTCGACGTCGTTCGCGTCAGACCGAGCGCGCCGAAGGCATCGAAATAGCGGCCGATGCCGCGCGCAGGCGGCGCGTTCAAGTCGCGCCTCAACATCTGCCTGACCGTGTCGAGCGCTTTCCGGGGCACTCCGTCGAACAGCCGCAGCTGGTCCACCGGCGGGTCGCCCTCGAACGCATCGTCCAGCAGCGCGTACGCGGTTCGCCATACCTCTCGCATCGCGAGGTTTCCCCCCGGGAGACGAATGGGGCGAAACGTCGCAAGCCGCTCGAAGCTCCTCGGAGAGCAGCGGAGGAGCTCGCCGCCCCACGACGTGCCGTCCTCACCGAAACCGGTTCCGTCATAGGCGACGCCGAGCACGGGACCCTCGACTCCATGTTCGGCCATCAAGCTCACGACGTGCGCATGATGATGCTGCACGCCAACGAGCTTCGCATCCGAGCGCGCGAGCGCGTAGCGCGTCGAGAGATACCCGGGGTGCAGATCGTGGGCGATGACCTCCGGACGAATCGAGAGGATCGACTGCATGCGCTCGACGGCTTCTTCGAAAAACGAAAGCGCAGCGACGGTCTCGAGGTCACCGATGTGAGGTCCGAAGTAAGCGGTGTCGTCGACTGCGAGGCAAAACGTGTTCTTGAGCTGCGCGCCGCAGGCGAGCACGGGCTCCTTCACCGGCGTTCGAAGCACGAAGGGCCTCGGCACGAAACCGCGCGAGCGCCGCATGACCGTCGGGGCGCCCGCGATCACCTGGGCGACCGAGTCGTCGCACCGCATCGCGATGTCGCGGTCGTGAAGCAAGAGCGCATCGGCGATTCCGCGGAGCCGCCGTTCGGCCTCGTCGTTGTCCTTGCAGATCGGCTCCTCGGACACGTTCCCCGAAGTCATCACCAAAGGGCGGCCCACCGCTTCCAGAAGAAGGTGATGGAGCGGCGTGTAGGGCAAAAACAGGCCCAAAAGCGGGGTGTCCGGGCTCACCTCGGCCGCCACGGCGGCGCCCTCCCGACGCGTCGCGAGCACGATCGGCCGCTCCTCAGACTGGAGGAGCGTCTCTTCCTCCG
>JAHELW010000016.1:25070-29784 GCA_024643985.1 Myxococcales bacterium
GGGACCTCGGGTATCGCGGTCTCGCGGAAGTCCAAGATGCGCGCAGAGGGCGGCGTATCATTCCGTAATCCTTCGAGAAATTGCGCTAGCACGTCCTCGGGGCCGAATGCTTCGATCAGCACCCCTCTCGCTTCGTTTCGAATGGTTCCGGTCGCTCCAGTGCGCCGGGCGAGACGCGCGACCCAAGGCCGAAAGCCTACGCCCTGCACCGTTCCGCGTATCTCGATCCGGCGGCCCGCCATCACGGCCCGTCTTCGGCGACGCTCAGAACGTACGCGACCACGTCCCACTTCTGATCCTCGCTGAGCGTGGGCCATGCGGGCATCGACGTGCCGCGCTTCCCTTCGCTCACGATCTCGAAGACCTCGAGCGGAGTCACGCTCTTGCGCCACTGTGGGTTCTGGAAGTTTGCCGGCTTCGAGGAGAGTCCTTTGCTTCGCGCACCGTTGCCGTCGGCCCGCGCGCCGTGGCAGAGCACGCACTTCTGCTCGAACAACGCACGGCCCCGCGACCGCGCGTCATCGGAGGCCAACCGAGCGACGGGCACTTCCACGTGGCTGTAGTCGGTCCCACGACGAGCTTGCTCGGCGCTACACGCCGAGAGTGCGAGCGACATGAGCAGCGCTCCCATGGCTTTCATCGCGATTCTCCGACGGGAGGGGCGGATAGCCGAGCGCCGTGAGCTCCTCGACGACACGCTCGACGAGCCGGGGAATGGCCGCTTCGACCGCGGGCGTGCGCTCGAGACCGAGCTCGATCGAATCCGGGATCACGCCCAGAATCAACACCCGATCCGGATACCTGTCGAGCAAGCTCGCGCCTGCGAGCAGGTCCGCAACCCCGATCTGATGCGGTGAAAGGCGCTCGTAGACTGCAGTTGGCACCTCGTCGCCCTCGATGCGTACTTGGGTTCCCGGAGGCCCCTCGGCGGCGACCGCATCCACCAAGATCACCTGTTTGGCGCTGTCGACCAGCGGTAGGAGAGACAGCCCGAGCGTACCGCCATCCACGGCCACGACGCCCTTCGGCATCGCGTACTCCCGAATCAGCTTGTGAATCGCTGCGATGCCGGCGCCGTCGTCGGTGCAGACGACGTTGCCCAGCCCGAGCACCAGGACCGGCGTCTGCTCACTCATCTTCAGGATAGGGTTTGTCCCGATCGCGCCAGCTCAGCTGGAGCCGTGTGCGCCAGCGCCGCGGGAGGAACTTGTAGCCGCTGAACATCGAGTCGATCAGACCCATTCCCTCGAGACGCGACACGAGCATCGCGCTCCAGATGTGGTGCGCGAAGAAACCGAGGATGAACCACATCGCCACGTGATGGATCCAACGAGCTGTCTGCAGGCCACCAAAGACCGGGACCAGGAAATCGAGGCTCTCCATGTATCCGCTCGCGCTCACCGAATACATCGCCAACCCGGTGAGAATCATCAGGACGTAGAGCGAGTACACCAACAGGTAGGTCATACCCGCCAAGGGATTGTGGCCGACGTTGAGCGGTGGGTCCTTGCTGAGCAGGGCGTAGAACTTGATCATCTTCCAGATGTCGCCGCGCCGCCGCTTGCCGATCGGCACGAACTGATGCCAGCGTGCGTAGTACGAGCCAACGAACATCCAGACGATGCGCGTGACCACCAGAAGCGTGAAGGCGATCGCGGTATAGAAGTGGACGACCTTGGTCGTCGCCATCACGAACTGGTCCTCTGCCGCACCGGCGGGAATCAGAAACGGATCGCCGATGTAGATGCCCGTGAACGCCAGAATGAAGATCGCGATCATCGTGAACCAGTGAGTCGCTCGGACCACGATGTCCCACACGTAGACCCGCTCGATGCCTTCGACATCGAACTTCTTGGGGGCTACCTGAGGCCGAGCGCCTCCCTCTGCCGTGGTCACCGTCGGCGGCGGCGGCGGGGGGGTCATCGCGCCTTCACGCGAGCAACCTCGCGCCCTCCCGGCTCGAGCACGTGCACGCCACAGGCCATGCATGGGTCGAACGAGTGAACGGTTCTCAGGATTTCGATCGGCTGCTCGGGATCGGCCACGGGTGTCCCGACCAGCGCGGCCTCGTAGGGTCCCGGCGTCTCGCCCGCGTCCCGCGGACCGGCATTCCAAGTGCTTGGAACGATGCACTGGTAGCGAGCGATCTTTTCGTCCTTGACGTGAACCCAGTGCCCGAGCGCGCCGCGAGGCGCCTCGTGAAAACCGGCGCCCATCGCGTCTTTGGGCCACGTCGACGGGTCCCATTTCGCGTTGTCGTGGATGCGAAGCTCGCCTTTGCCCATGTTGTCCGCGAGCTCGTCGACGAAGTCGCCCATCTTGTCGACCAGCAGCTGGGTCTCGATGCCGCGGGCCGCGACGCGGCCGAGGGTCGAAAACAGCGCCGCCGGGCCGACGCCGAGCGTCTGGAGCACGTGATTGACGAGCGCTTGCACCTTCTCGTGGCCGCGCGCGTAGTTGACCAGCATGCGAGACAAGGGGCCGACCTCCATGGGAACACCGTCGTAGCGGGGAGACTTCAGCCAGGAGTAACCGTTGGCCGTGTCCAAACGCTCGAACGGTGGCTTTGGCCCGGTGTAGTTGGGCTTGGTTTCGCCGAGTGAAGGATGAATGGCCTGCTCGTTGCCGCCCTCGTAGTCGTACCAGGAGTGCGCGACCTGCTCAGTGATCTTCGACGGGTCGAGCTCTTCGACCTTCGAGAGATCCTTGTTGCGAATGATGCCGCTCTTCAGGAAGAGGGCCGGATCGGTTTCGTCGTCGAGCGGGTACTCCCCGTAGACCATGTAGTTGCCGACGCCACCGCCGTAGCCCGCCCAGTCCTTGTAGAAAGAGGCCACCGCGAGGAGGTCGGGGATGTACACCTGGCTCACGAACTGCTGGGCCTCGGCGATCATCTTCTTGAACGAGGCGATCGTGTGGATGTTGAGCGAGGCCTGGCGGTCCGGATCGACTGGCGTTGCCATTCCCCCGACCAAGAAGCTCTGAAGGTGGGGGTTCTTGCCGCCGAGGATGGCGTGCATCTTGATGAACTCGCGCTGCCACTCGAGCGCTTCGAGATAGTGCGCGACCGCCATGAGGTTGGCCTCGGGTGGAAGCTTGTAGGCGGGATGACCCCAGTATGCGTTGGCGAACGGCCCGAGCTGACCGCGATCGACCAAGCCTTTCACGCGCGCTTTGACCCCCGCAAAGTACTTGGCGCTCGACTTCGGCCAATCGGAGATCGACTGTGCGAGCTTGGAAGTGGCCGCCGGGTCCGCGTCCAGCGCCGAGACGATGTCGACCCAATCGAGCGCGTGCAGGTGATAGAAATGGATCACGTGGTCTTGGACGCACTGCGAAGCGATGATCAGATTGCGTAGCAGCCGCGCGTTCGGAGGCGGCTTGGCGCCGATTGCGTCTTCGACGGCACGGATCGAAGCGATTGCATGAACGGTCGTGCAGACGCCGCAAATGCGCTGCGTGAAGGCCCACGCATCACGGGGGTCCCGCCCTTGCAGGATGATCTCGATCCCGCGGAACATGGTCGACGAGGACCAGGCGTTCTTCACCTGGCCGCCGTCGATCTCCGCTTCCACGCGCAGATGGCCCTCGATACGGGTGACTGGGTCCACGACGATGTGGGTCATTCTGCACCTCCTTCATCACTACGCTCATCACTACGCTCGGGCGGAAGCATCGAAGCGCGGTCGCTGCCCGGTCCCGCGAGCTTCTTTCCGAGATGCACGAGCGTGTGGGCAGCAAAGGCGGTCGTGACGCCGATCGTCGCCCAGAAGCCGACCTTGTCGATGTCGGAGCCTTTGCCGAAGCCCGGGAATCCCGGGAGATGCGCGTAGAACGGCGTCATCTTGTCCCAAAAGTCCGGCTCGGCGCAGCCGATGCAGCCGTGACCGCAAGCGATCGGCCAGCTCGTGTTGTCGTTCCAACCGACGTTCGGACAGTTCTGGAAGGACACCGGGCCTTTGCACCCCATCTTGTAGAGACAGTGGCCGTCACGATGAGCCTCGTCGCCCCACTGCTCCACGTACTGCCCCGAGTCGTAGTGCGCGCGCCGCTCGCAGTTGTCGTGGATGGACTTTCCGTACGCGAAGAGCGGGCGATTCAACCGGTCGAGGGCGGGGAACCGGCCGTACGTGAGGAAGTACACCAGCGTCGCCGTGAGGTTCTGCGCGTTCATCGGACACGCCGACAGGTTGATCAGGTTCTTGACCCCTGGAACCGCGTCGGCGACGCCGAGGGCACCCGTCGGGTTCGGCGAGGCCGCCGGAATGCCACCGAAGCAGGCGCAGGTGCCTGCGGCGATCGTGGCGAGCGCATTGCCGCACACCTCGTTCGCGATCTGGTAGGCCGATCTCCCGCCGACCGTGCAATAGGCGCCGTCGGCGCCCGTCGGGATCGAGCCTTCGACGACCGCGATGTATGCGCCCTTTTGATTTTCGACCACCGCGTGCAGATTCTCCTCTGCCTGGTGACCTGCCGCCGCCATGATCACCTCGTGGTAATCGATCGAGACCAGATCGAGGACCACCTCGGCCGCAGTCGGCTTGCTCGCGCGAAGGAACGATTCCGTGTTGCCCGCGCAGTCTTGGAAGTTCAGCCAGACGAGCGTGGGCTTGGGCTTGTTTTCGATCGCGTCTGCGATCATTGCGGTGGCGCCTTTGGGCAAACCGAACATGACCGCCATCGCGGAGCAAAAACCCACGAACTCGCGCCGGGA
>JAHELW010000154.1 GCA_024643985.1 Myxococcales bacterium
CCGAGCGGCTTCGGGTCTACATGGCGACGCGGGCGTTGCACCATCTCGGACGGCACGAAGAGGCCGAGGCGATCTGGGCTCGATGGCAGGCCGAGCACGAGGACGGCGGCTTCTACTTCCTGCCGCTCGGCGGCCGGTGGGTGGGACTGTCCGAAGAAGCGCTCCACTCCGCGGCCGATTCCACCATCGACACCTTGATAGAGCGTCCTTGGCCGGAGCTGGAGGGGTTCCAGCTGCAAAACATCCCGGGCCTCGCCTACCTGCACGCCGAGCACGCGACGGTCGAGCGTCTCGTCCAGCCTCTCGGCCGGGGCGAACGGGTAGACGCGGACCCCCGCTGGATCATGGCGGCAGCCGTCCTCGCCGCGACGGCGCAGCCCACGCTGCACGATCAGATTTTGGAGGCGGCGCGGCACTCGATTCGCGGTGCCGGCGAGGTCGAAGAGCTCCAAAGAGCGCGCGAGCCTCGCCGACGCAAGGCAGGCACAATTCGTGAAACGTTGGTTTCATCATTGCGGAATCCAGAAGCGATCCGCGAGGCGATCGTCGTGGGCGCGGCCCTGACCCCATACCGGCGGCCCGGCCGGCGCTGACGGCGCTGACTGGCGCTCCGTGGGGTGTCGGCCCCGCGGGCTGAGTGCTAGAGCCGGACCATGAGCCTTGCCGGATTCCATCCTGCAGTGCGGACGTGGTTCGAGCGCGCGTTCGGCGAGCCCACGCCGCCTCAAGTGGAGGGATGGCCGGCGATTCGAGGGGGAACCCACACGCTCATCGCATCGCCGACCGGCTCCGGGAAGACCTTGGCGGCATTCCTCTGCGCCATCGACGAGCTCGTGCAGCGCGGGCTGCGTGAGGGGCTCTCGGACGAGGTGAGCATTCTCTACATCTCGCCGCTGAAGGCACTCAGCAACGACGTCGAGAAGAACCTGCAAATCCCCCTCGAGGGAATCCGTGGGGCGCTCGAGGAGCTCGGCTACGACGACGTGGACATTCGAACAGCGGTGCGCACCGGGGACACGCCCTCGCACGTGCGGACGAAGATGGTGAAGACGCCGCCGCACATCTTCGTGACCACGCCAGAGTCGCTCTACATCCTTCTTACGAGCGAGGGCGGGCGACGGATCTTGGCAAACGTGCGCACGGTGATCGTCGACGAGATTCACGCCCTCGTCACGAACAAGCGAGGGGCGCATTTGGCGCTGTCTCTCGAGCGCCTGGAGAAGCTGGTGGGGCGCGACATCACGCGCATCGGGCTTTCGGCAACGCAAAACCCAATCGAGGACGTGGCGAAGTTCCTCGTGGGCGCGAACGGCCCGTCACGCGGGCCGTTGGCCTGCCGCACCGTGGACGTTGGACACCAGCGGGCGATGGATGTCGCGCTGGAGCTCCCCGGCTCCCCACTCGAGACCGTGATGTCGCACGAGGTCTTCGAGGAAATCTACGCGAAGCTTGCAGCCCTCATCGAAGCGCACCGAACGACTTTGATCTTCGTCAATACGCGAAAGCTCGCGGAGCGCGTGACCCGCCACCTGGCGGAGCTCGTCGGCGAAGAGGCGGTCGCGGCACACCATGGAAGCCTGGCGCGAGCGCACCGCTTGGACGCAGAGCGCCGACTGAAGTCCGGCGAGCTTCGGGCGGTCATCGCCACTGCGTCGCTCGAGCTCGGCATCGACGTCGGCGACGTGGACCTCGTGTGTCAGCTCGGCTCCCCTCACTCCGTCGCGACGTTTCTTCAAAGAGTTGGGCGCTCCGGCCACTGGCACGGCGGCCTGCCAAAGGGCCGACTCTTCCCCTTGAGCCGCGATGATCTCGTCGAGTGCGCGGCGCTCCTGCGATGCGTGCGGCGCGGCGAGCTCGATCGCATTCGTATCCCGGAGGGGCCGCTCGACATCTTGGCGCAGCAGATCGTCGCCTCGGCCGCCTCCGAGGCGGAGTGGTCGGAGCCGGAGCTGCTCGAGCGAGCGAAACGCGCGTGGCCGTACCGCAACCTGAGCCGGGAGGCCTTCGACCAGGTCCTCGAGGTGCTGTCGGAGGGCTTTGCGACGAGCCGGGGAAGAAGAGGCGCGTACCTTCATCGAGACGAGGTCAACCACCGCATTCGCCCGAGGAGAAGCGCGCGGCTCACGGCCATCACGAACGGCGGCGCGATTCCCGATAACTTCGACTACGAGGTGCGGCTCGAGCCGGAGGGCCTTCGCGTCGGAACGGTCAACGAAGATCTCGCTCTCGAAAGCGCCGCAGGCGACATCTTCCAGCTCGGCAACCACTCGTATCAGATCCTCGGCGTACAGACGGGCGTCGTTCGCGTCGCCGACGCACAGGGCAAACCCGCCACGCTCCCGTTTTGGTTCGGGGAGGCGCCGGCGCGCTCCAACCTCTTGTCGGACTCGGTGAACGCGGTTCGCGAGGGCGTCGAGGCGCGGCATCGGAGCTTCGACGAAGTGACGGCATGGCTTCGAGCGGAAACGTCGATTGGCGACATGGCCGCCAAACAGCTCGCCGAGTACCTCGTGTCGGCGCGCATTGCGCTGAATGCGATGCCGACACGCGACACGATCGTGCTCGAGCGGTTTTTCGACGAGGCGGGCGCCATGCACCTCGTGATCCATGCTCCGTTCGGGAGCCGCATCAATCGTGGATGGGGCCTCTCGTTGAGGAAGCGATTTTGCCGAAGCTTCAACGTCGAGCTCCAGGCCGCAGCGACGGAGGACGCGATTGTCTTGTCGCTCGGACCGACACACAGCTTTCCGCTGGAAGACGTATTTCGCTTTCTTCGCGCGGAAAACGTCCGTGGTGTGCTCGTCCAAGCGATGCTCGACGCGCCGATGTTTCAGACGCGATGGCGTTGGAATGCGACACGTGCGCTCGCGCTGCTTCGCTTCCGCGGCGGCAAGAAGGTGGCTCCGCAGCTCCAGAGAATGCAGGCCGATGATCTGTTGGCCCTGTGCTTCCCCGACCAGGTGGCCTGTCTCGAAAACGTCGCCGGGGATCGAGAGATTCCCGATCATCCGCTCGTGCATCAGACGATCGAGGATTGCCTCCATGAGGCGATGGACATCGAGGGGCTCGAGGCCCTGCTCGGACGGATTCAAGCCGGCGAGCTGGACCTCTTGGCGCGGGACCTCACGGAGCCGTCGCCCCTCGCACAGGAGATCCTGAACGCGAAGCCGTACGCGTTCCTCGACGATGCGCCCCTCGAGGAGCGTCGCACGCACGCCATCATGTCACGCCGCTGGCTCGACCCGAGCCGCGCGTCGGACCTGGGCGCGCTCGACCAAGACGCAATCGACCGGGTGCGGTCGGAGGCCTGGCCCGAGCCTCGCGACGTCGAAGAAATGCACGATGCGCTTCTGCTGCTTCACTCCGTCAGCGAGCGCGACGGCGAAGCGGGAGGCTGGCTCGAGTGGCTGGATGCCCTCCAAACGGCGGGCCGTGCCACGCGCTTCGCGATCGGACAGCACGTGCTCTGGACCGCGGCCGAGCGGCTTCCGCTCGTCGAGGCCGCGTGGCCTGCGGGGCGCGCGCTCGAGCCGCTGAAAGTCCCCGAGCGCTTCCGAAAGGAAACGTGGACGACCGGCGACGCCGTCCGAGAGGTCGTTCGCGGGCGGCTTCAAGCGTCGGGCCCCATTGCCGCCGACGCGCTCGGCGCTGCGCTCCACCTCGACCGGGCGTCCGTGGACGGCGCGCTTGCCGCGCTCGAGGGGGAAGGCTTCGTGCTTCGGGGCTCGTTCACGCCGAACGCAACGGGCACGGAGTGGTGCGAACGGGGGCTTCTGGCGCGCATCCACAGGTACACGCTCCATCGCCTGCGAAAAGAGATCGAAGCGGTCAGTGCGGGAGATTTCCTGCGCTTCTTGATGACTTGGCAGCACGTCACCTCGGACTCGCGCATGGAGGGCGCCGAGGGACTTGCTGCGATTCTCGAGCAGCTCGAGGGCATCGAGGCCGGCGCGGCCGCCTGGGAAGCCGACATCCTGCCCTCTCGCATGGAAGGCTACGACCCGAGTTGGCTCGACCAGCTCTGCATTTCGGGACGCGTCACCTGGAGTCGGCGCACACCTCCGGCCGGCCGTGCATCGAGCCCGATTCGAACGAGCCCCGTCGCGTTCGCACGGCGCGCCCAGGCGTCGACCTGGCGCTTTCGAGCGGCGTCGGAGGACCTCGCGTCGAGCGACGCGATCATGACGCTCGAAATGCTGCGGCGTTCGGGGGCGAGCTTCTTCGATGACGTCGTCCGCGAGACCGGGCTTCTGCCAGCGCAGGCGGAAAACGCGCTCGGGGAGCTGGTGTCGCTTGGACTCGTGACCGCCGATGGGTTCACCGGCCTTCGGGCTCTCCTTGCTCCGGATCCCAAGCGTCAGCGCAGGGGCCGGCGCGCGGCGGCCGCGTACAGCATGGAGGCTGCCGGGCGCTGGACGGTGCTCCCCGAAGCGCCGGAAGAGCACGACGTCGAAGCCATCGCGTGGGCGCTCCTCCGGCGATGGGGCGTCGTCTTTCGCCGCATTCTCGATCGAGAGGGAGACTTGCCGCCGTGGTACGCGCTTCTTCGCGTCTACCGCCGTTTCGAGGCACAGGGACTAATCCGCGGCGGCCGTTTCGTTGCGGGCTTCGCGGGCGAGCAGTACGCCTTGCCGGAAGCGGTCACCGCGCTCCGAACGACGCGAAAGGCCCCGAAGACTGGAGAGCTGGTGTCGGTGAGCGCGGCCGATCCGCTGAACCTCGTCGGCGTCCTCACGCCCGGCCGTCGCGTTGCGGCCACCCCGAAGAACCGAATTCTCTTTCGCGATGGGCTGCCGGTTGCATTCCGCGAGGGCAGCGAAACGCAGTTCCTTGAAGAGCCATCGAGCGAGCGTTGGGCGCTCACGCAGGCCCTCAGGCGACAGCCGGCCCCGCGCGCGGTGCGGGCCTATCTCGGAAACCGCCCGTGAGAGGCGGATTAGGGCTCGGGGTCGTCAGGGCGGAGTGAGCACCACGAGGTTGCCCGAAGACGGCAGACTCTCGTCCGCGTGCACGAAGGTCACCTTGCCGTCGTCATCGACCGCAAAGAGCGGAGCGCAGTCAGTCCCGACCTTCTGCTGTACGTCCTCGAGCGTGTCCACCTCGTCGGCGGGAAGTGTCGTGATGGTGGCACCCGCCTTTGCGAGCGCATCGAGCTTGTCGAGGGTGATCCCCGCCGCGACGTGCGGCGCTTGAAGCTCGCTTGCGTAGTGCGGGAGCGGCCGCCCGAGCTCGGTGCTCGGTCGGACCTGGTGTACGTTGGAGTCCCCGAACAACCGTCGGAAGTGCGCCACCGCAAGCGTGTTCACATCGTCGTTGGGGGTCAGCGCGACGAAGTGCCCAATGCCATCGAGATTGAGCTCGCGAAGGACACGGCGGGAAAGCACCTCACCCCTCGCCGCGCGAAACCCGCTGCGCCGGGCTTCGTCTACCTTGACCGGATCCGAGTCGACCACGAGCACCTGCACATCCATTTGTTGCAGGGCCCGCGCGACGGCCAGACCCACGCGATCCGCGCTCAGTACGAGGACGCCCTGGGGCTCTTCTTGCCCTAGGCGGAGCGCCTTTACGAGCGGCACTGCCGACAGCCCGGAGACGAGGACGGTCAGCGCGATGACCGCAAACGTCACCGGCATGAGAATCGATGCCTCCTCGTAGCCGGATTCGACCAGCTCGAGCGCAAAGAGCGAGGAGACCGCTGCGGCGACCACGCCTCGCGGTGCCATGGCGCCCAGGAAGATCCGCTCTCGACCGGAGAGACCCGAGCGGACCGTCGACAGGCCGACCGCCAGCGGGCGTGCGACGAAAATGACGATTGCGACGAAGCCGAGAGTCGCGAGCGGGAGCTCGGTGAGGTCCGTCAGCTCCATCCTGGCAGTGAGGAGAATGAAAAGCGTCGAGATGAGTAAGATGCGAGCGTGCTCCGTGAACTCGAGGCTTGGCTCCATGTCGACGCGCTTCTGCGACGCGAGGGCGATGCCCATTACGGTGACTGCAAGCAAACCAGACTCCTCTTGAATGTGATTTGCTGCGGCGAACACCACGAGGGCGAAGGGAACGACGACCGCGTTGTGCAGAAACGCCGGCAGCAGATCCCGTTCACGAAACTTCACGAACAAAAAGGCAGACAGGAGCCCTATCAACCCGCTCAGGACCGCGGCCTTCAATATCCCCATGCTGACGACCGATAAAGCTCGCTCGACTTCTTCGGCTTTGATGCCCTGAAAGACCAGCACGGCGAGGATCGCCCCGATCGGATCATTGATGATCCCTTCGAGCTTCAGCACCGAGCCCACCGCGCCGTGTGGCCGCGCGTGACGGAGCAGAGGCCCGATCACCGTTGGACCGGTCACGACTAGAATGGCGCCCAGCAGCAGAGCGAGCTCGACGCGCAACCCGAGCAGGTAGTGGCCTGCCGAGGAAAGAACAGCCCACGTGATGGGGATCCCGAGCACGATCAGCCGGCGGACCGGCTTGGCAACGCCCCGGATTTCGTCCCAACTCGCGGTGAGCCCCCCCTCGAAGAGGACGATCGCCGCTGCCAAGGACACGAAGGGAAACGTGAGCGCCCCGAGCACCTCGTCGGGCTGGAACAATCCCGTGACCGGCCCTGCAACGAACCCGACGGCGAGAAGGACGAGGATCGAGGGGATTCGGAGCCGCCACGCCAACCACTGCGACCCCGCGCCGAGCGCGACCAGGGTGACGATCCCGTTCATGGTTTCGTGATGCATGCCTCGGCCCCGGCCTCCCTACGACGCAGCTTTACAGCCAATGGCCCGAGGGCGTACACCGTCTGACGTGGATCCTGAAAGCATCGACCTCGGCGAGCTCGCAGGGCAGCTCGCAAATCGGTTTCGCGGGGCTGCGCCCTGCGGATACGTGCGCGGAAAAGGGGAGCTTCGGGCGGCGGTAGTCTCGATTCTCGACTGCTCAGAGCTCGAGGCCGAGCAGCTCGTCGATACGATGGAGAGCCGCGGACTGCTTCGATACGAAGGCGATCGCCAAGAGCAGGTCGACCAGCTGGAGCACCACTGGAGCTTCGTGACGCGCTGAGAGACCCGGTCGATGGAAATCGCGTTCATACGGAACTTCCTGCTCGCGATGATCGCCATCGTCAATCCTCTTGGGAAGATCCCCATTTGGGTAGAAGCGTCGGAAGGCTGCGATCGCCCGGTCCGTTCGCGTCTCGCGCTGCTCGTCACCGGCACCGCCACACTTCTCTTACTCGCGTTTCTCTTCTTCGGGCAAGCCATTTTGGACTTCCTGGGGCTCGACATTCCATCGTTTCGCGTCGGAGGTGGCATCATCATTCTGTTGATCGGGATCGACATGCTCCGCGGGCGGGCGGTCGACGTCGACACAAGCAAGCGGGAAAAGGGCGACGACGCGTTGGATCAGGCCAAGGCGCGATTTCGCGACATCGTCGTTCCGGTTGCAGTTCCCATCTTGGCCGGACCGGGTTCGATCACCACGGTGCTGTTGTTTGGTATTCGCGCCGAAGACTGGAGCCAGCGGCTCATGCTCGGTGGCTTGCTTGTCGCCGTCATGATCGTGGTGTTGATCTTGCTCTTGCTCGGCCAGCAAATTCAGGAGCTCCTCGGGTCGCTCGCGCTGAACGTTCAGACGCGGATTTGGGGTCTCTTGCTGACCGCCATCGCCGCGCAGCTCATCCTGGTAGGCCTCGGCGAGTCCTTCCCCGCCTGGCTCGAAAGCACCTCCCCACTCACGGACGACCTCGTCGACCCGGCGCGGGCTCCCTGACCCGTTACGTGACGCCGTATGCGAGCATCGCGTCCGCGACCTTTCG
>JAHELW010000017.1 GCA_024643985.1 Myxococcales bacterium
GGGCTCGAGCGCTGGCGCGTACGGCGCGTGGTTCAACGCACCGCTTCATCACGAGGTATGGCCGGCTTCGCAGTTCCACGTGGTCGCGGATGCGGGGAACGGCGTGATCACGAGCGACTTCCTGGCCAACGAGTTCGGGAACTGGAATTTCGTCGCCAACCTTCCGGACATCCCCGGAGTGATCGACGCGATCACCACGGGCGACGGCATGCCCCAGTACACCGAGGCGGTCGCCACGTTCTTTCCAGACACGAACTGGGCCCACTACTCGACCCTCTACGACGGGGGCGGCGGAGGCCAGACTGGATTCTTCAACATCATGTTGAACGACGGCCTGCCGATCGCGGCACAGACCTGGTGGGAAGCCAGCTGCCAGTTTGGCGCAACGGCGCTTCAGCAGTCCCTCGACACGTACGACGCGGTGTCGTCGAACTACCGCTATTACTTCGGCACCGGCTCCCGCCACACGATGTGGGGCGCCGACAAGGTTTACGACGACACGACTGGCAATGTCCCGACCGTCGTCGACTGGGTCGAGGGAATGCTCGCCAGCGGACCGGACGGCCGCGACGCGGCTTGGGAAAACGTGCTCTGTGAGGACTGTGGGCTCCTCTTGGACGGCGACCCGAGGCCCGATCCGCTCGAGGCGCCCTTCGAAACACGGAATACCGACACCGTCATCGTCTGCGAATAGAACAGCCGGGCGGTCAGTCGGCGACGGCGGTGCCCCAGTAGTTGTAGCTAAGAAGCTTCACGCCTGGGATGTACATCCGTTCGTCGACGACCAACTGGAAACCCGAAGCGCGCAGAAGCCCTGGGATGTCGCGGTTGATGTTGCAGCCGCCGGCCACGATGCGCCAGGCCGCGTTGATGCGGTTCTGCCATCTCGCCAGGCGAGCGTCCGGGGCGATTCCGTGCTCACAAAAGAGGAGCTTACCGCCGGGTCGGAGCACCCGCTGCATCCCTCGAAGGGCCGTTCGAACGTCTGGGATGGTGCAAAGCGTGTACGTGATCACCACCGTGTCGATGCTGTTCGAGTCGAGCGGGATTTGCTCGCCCGGGAGGTCGATCATTTCGAGCTCGAGGTTGGCTCCGCCCATGTTTCGACGCGCAAGCTGCCGCATGCCCTCGGACGGCTCGAGCCCCCACACCTTTTGAACTTTGGTGCGATCGTAGAAAGGAAGATTGAGCCCGCTCCCCATGCCGATTTCCAGAACATCCCCCTCGGCGAGCGGGATCACCTTCTGCCGCTGCTTCATGTTGGGTTTGGACGAGCAGGCGAGGTCGATGACTCGAGGCAAGACGTATCGGTCGTAGAGACCCATGGCTTGCTCAGCTTTCCGCGACCTTCAACGTGAAGTGATTCCTCATCGCGGGAGTACAGCACGCAAGACATCTCTGCGCGAGCGGAGCGCGCGGTCGCATGAGCTACGCGCTCGGCCGCGGAAACTTCACGTACTCGTCTACCAGGATCTCGGCTAGCTCGCGGTTTGGAGGACGTGCATCGCCGAGCCGGCCGCGCGCACGCAGGTCGTCGCACAGCACGTCGAGCACGGTATCGATGCTCAATTCGCGCGCACCGTTTTTCCACGCATCCCGCTCGGTTTCGTCGAGAAAGCAGTACGCCTTCCACGAAATGGAAAACCGCATGTCGTCCCAGTCGTAGCTTCCGATCACGTCCTCGCCATCGCGAACCGTCCAGCGGCCCCCGCCTTCGGAATGAAGGCGCATGCGAGGTAGAAACGTCGGCATCGGCCTATCGGCTTCCTTTACGCGGTCGACCCCGTGAAACACGCTGTCGGTATCCATCACCAGCGCGGTGTTGAAGTGAACCCGGTACGCCGTGGCGGGCCGATCGATGCCTTCGGGGTAGAACGCGAACTCGCCTCCGTTTGTGTCCTGGTACCAAGAGACCGAGGTCGCGATGGGCATGCGGTGTTGATCGAACAAGCCGGAATGATGCGCCACCACGATCAGCCACTCTGGATGGAGCTTGCGATTCAAGCCGCGAAACTCGGGGACATCCGTGTGAACGGCAAGCTCCTGACCGGGCAAGAGGATGTTGGCATAGACGATTGCCGGTTCGACGATGGGACGATCGAAGATCTGTTTGGCTGCTTCGACGAGGCGCGGATTTCGGTAGAGCGATTCGATGCCCGGGGCGAACACCCGATCGCCATACGCATAGGTCTCGCGGAAGTAGTTCGTCCGCGCGACCAAGGTCGTGAGATCGGCGTCGCGTCGCCCCAGCCTTCCGCCGGTGCGAAGGAAGTTGAAAGCAGCATCGAACCGCTGCGGAAGACCCTCACCGATGCCCTCGTTGAGCCCCTCCTCCGAGTACATTCCATAGCTGCCGAAGTTCTCGCAGAGCTTGACCAAGCCCTCGGCCTCGCGCGCGTCGAGGAACGGATTGAGCTCCACGTACTGGCTGAAGAAATGAGGCTGCATCGACACCGCGACGCCGCACCGTGCCAGGACGTTGCCGAGAAGTCGATACCCGCCGTTAAAAACCGCTTGATTACGAGGACTTACCGAAGACAGGACCCATTCCGGCAGGGGGGGCTTGCGAACCCCTTGCATCGAATGTAAAAGAATGTATTCGCGGCCTCGGGCACGGCCGAGGGCAATAGGCCGACCGTCGCGACAAAGGAAAACGTCATGAAGCATCTCGTTCTCGCAATCCTGCTCGCGTGTGGAGTCTTCTTGGTCGCACCGACCTCCGATGCGGCGGCAGACAGCGATTCGTGGAGCGATTCGGGAAGCGATTCGGGGAGCAGCAACGGTGTCCCCGAGCTCGACGCGACGGTTGCTGGAAGCGCCATGGTGTTGCTGCTCGGCGGTGTCGCGTACATCGCCTCGCGGCGGCGCGACGATTCCTGAGCGGCGCTGCGCGCTAGACTTGAACGGCTGTGTCAGCACGACTCGCCGTCGCCGCGAACCTCTTGTTGTTGGGGTCGCTCGGTTTGGCCGGATGGCTGAACGAAGCGGACCCTTCCGCGTTCTACACGATGGCCCAGGAAGATCGGGCGCTCGAATGGATGTCCTTTTGGAGCTTCCTAGTAGCGGCCGCGGTGTTTGCCGTCGCCGCGCGGCGCAGACACCGGGCAATCGGTAGGCTCCAGTGGTTTCTGATCGGCCTTGCTGCGTTCTGTGCCTTCGTTGCAATGGAGGAGATCTCGTGGGGACAGCGCGTCCTCGGGCTCAGGCCTCCCGACTATTTTCTATCGGAGAACTACCAGCAGGAGACCAATCTTCACAACATCGCGAGCGGAGACGTGCGGCTCTTCGTATTCAGGGCGATCATCCTGGGGTACGGGGTGCTGCTTCCGCTCCTTGCCCTACCCCGGCGCGTCGCGCGCTTCCTCGACCGCATCGGCATCGTGCCGCCGCCGATCGAGCTCTCGCCCGCGATGTTTGGTCTCTTCTGGGTCCACCTCCAGTATCCGTGGAAGTTCACCGGGGAGATCATCGAGTGTGCGCTCGGTTTTGCTTTCCTGATCACAGCGATGGCGCTCGCAGATCGAAACGACGAGACCGCCAGTCGAGGATACGCGCGCACCGTAATCATACCGGGGCTCGTCGTCGCCCTCGGGCTCGCGAGCTCGGCGTGGTCCCAGAATCGGCAGAGCGGGGATCCGGCGCTGCTCGCGCTCGCACGCGCCGAGGTCGGCGCTTTGAAAGGCGACTTCGTCGCTATAGCGAAGGACCGGGGCGTCGAGGCGATCACGAAGTGCAATCTCCACAAACGCCTCTATACCTTCGCTACCAAGCGTCCGTCCGCGCGCCGGCTCGCACGAGGCAGCTTCGCGGCGCGAGTGGATGAAGGGATGCCTCGAGCCCGTGCCGAGTTCTTCCTCGACCCTTGGAACTCGCCCTACTGGGTCCGCGATCGCTGCGACGACGACGGTCGCCGCGTGATCATGATCTACTCGTTCGGTCCGAATCGCAGTCGCAATTCCAGCCATTGGGAGATCCGTCGAGACGACATCGGGGAGTACGTCCTGCGCCAGCCCGCTCCGTGACGGTTCCTTTCAGGCTCGGGTTCCCTTAGTCTCGCGCTCACGTGGAGGACCTCGCATGAATCACACGGTCGCGATCGCGTTCGTGCTGGCGGTTTCCGCGAGCGCCTGCTCTCAGGGCAAGCCGAAACCCGTCTTCGATCCTGCGGACACGGCACCCGACGCCGCCGGCAATACGGCGCCTTCCGAGCTCACGGGAGCGATCAACAGGGCGCTGGCGGACAGCCTTCCGCTGTCGGACGCTCGGGACTTCGACGACGCAAAGCGCGGACTGATCGCAACCGATCCAGAGCTTCGCGTGATCGGCGCGGCAGGCGCCCCGATCTGGGACATGGTCGCGTATGGGTTCGTCGAGGGCGAGGCTCCGGACAGCGTGAATCCAAGCCTGTGGCGCCAGGCAAAACTGAACAACATCCACGGGCTGTTCGAGGTCACCGAGGGCGTCTACCAACTGCGCGGCTACGACCTCGCAAACATGACGCTCATCGAGGGACAGACGGGTTGGATCGTCGTCGATCCGCTCACTGCGGAAGAGACCGCGAGGGCCGCAATGGCGTTTGCGGAAAAGCACCTCGGCGATCGGGCCGTCACGGCGATCATTTTCACGCACAGCCACGTCGATCACTTTGGCGGAGTGCTGGGGGTCCTTTCGGCGGAGGAGGTGAACGAGCGCGGGGTCGCGATCATCGCGCCCGAGGGCTTCATCGAGGAAGCCACGAGCGAGAACATTCTCGCGGGCGTGACGATGGGGCGGCGGTCTCTGTTCATGTTCGGTCCCCGTCTCCCCCGCGGCGAGCGCGGTCACGTGGGCTCCGGGCTCGGCAAAGGGCCCGCCTACGGGACCATCGGCATTCTGCCGCCGACGCAAATCATCGACGAGACTCCGACCGAGCTCACCGTCGATGGAGTGAAGCTCGTGTTCCAAAATGCGCCCGGGTCCGAAGCTCCCGCCGAGCTCACGTTTCATCTTCCAGAGCTTGGCGCATTCTGCGGGGCCGAGGTGGTGTCACACAACATGCACAATCTCTATACCCTGCGCGGTGCGCAGGTTCGCGACGCGCTTCGTTGGGCCGGCTACATCGACGAGATCATCTCGCTCTTCGGAAAGGCGGAGGTGTACTTCGGCAGCCATCACTGGCCGATCTGGGGCAACCCCCGAATCATCGAGTTCCTCGAGAAGCAGCGCGACACGTACAAGTTCATCCACGACCAGACCGTGCGATTGGCTCTTCACGGCTTCACGCCGCGCGAAATTGCCGAGCAGCTCGAGCTTCCTGAATCGCTACGGACTTCTTTTCCAAATCGGGGCTACTACGGAACGGTCGAGCACAACGCCAAGGCGGTTTACCAACGCTACTTCGGCTGGTACGACGGCAACCCGGCGCATCTGAATCCCCTTCCGCCGGAAGAAGCCGGCGCGAAATACGTCGAGCTCGCAGGAGGCGCCGCAAACCTTCTCGAAAACGCGCGGAGCGCGTACGATCGAGGCGAGTACCGGTGGGCGGCCGAGGTGCTCAATCACCTGGTCTTCGCCGACGCGAGCAATCAGGACGCGAGGGAGCTTCTCGCGAAGACCTATGACCAGCTCGGCTACCAGGCGGAGTCGGGTCCCTGGCGCGACGTTTATCTGACGGGCGCCTTCGAGCTGCGCCACGGCGGCCCCGATACCGGAGTGGATCTCGCGACGGCGATGAACATGCTCGAGCACGCGCCGATCGAGCGTTTTCTCGAAGCGATGGCAGCTCGGCTCGACGCGGACAAAGCTGCCGGTGAGGAAATGATCGTCAACCTCGTCTTCACCGACGTCGGCGAATCTTACGTGCTCGAGCTGAAGAACTCCGTGCTGCGGCACTACGCGCGTGACCCGCATCCGGACGCCAACGTGACCCTCCGGATCACCAAGGCTCTTTACCTCCGAATGGTTGCCGGGCGGGCGGGCATCAAGGACACGCTCTTCGGCGACGAGCTCGAAATCGAGGGGAGTCGGCTCGACCTGATCGGCTTCTTCCGGCTCCTCGACAAGCCAACGGGCACGTTCAACATCGTGGTGCCATAGGAGATATTGATGAAACCAATCCCCGAATCCCATGCCGACATCCTCGACAAGCGCGCCTTTGCGCACCTTTCGACGCTGATGTCCGACGGCAGTCCGCAGGCGAGCCCCGTCTGGGTCGACACGGACGGCCCGAGGATCGTCGTGAACTCTGCCGAGGGGCGTCTCAAAGATCGCAACATCCGGCGAGACCCAAGGGTCGCGGTTTCCGTGATCGACCCCGACAATCCGTATCGGTCGCTCACGATTCGTGGGCGGGTCACCAAGATCTCCACGGAGGGCGCCGACGATCACATCGACCGCATGGCGAAAAAGTACATGGGTGTCGACGAGTACCCATACCGATCTCCAGACGAGACCCGGGTGATGTACTACATCGAGCCAGACCGCGTGGCAGCAATGGGCTAGCGAGGCATCAGTCGCGCGCGAGCTCTGCCCAAAAGACGCCCCGGAGGTCACCGGCGTCGTATCCCGTCGCCTGATCTTGCGGGTAGAGCTCCTTCAGCTTGGCTTCGAGCTCCGGCGAAAGCGTGCTTCCGTGGCAAGTGACGCAGAGGGGCTGCAGGTAGATCGGCTCGACGTATCCGACCGTTTGATCGTCGATCGCGACCACGGCGGGCTTGCGGTCGCCCGGGTCGGCCTCGTAGCGATCCAGAAGCGGCTGCATCCAAGGCTTCGGGGCGTTGTCGGGGTTGCGGAGCTTGCGGCTGGTCCTGCCCACGCGCGCGACGCTGGTGCTCGCCGCGGCGGCAAGCTCGGGGGCTTCGACCTGGCAGACGGAGATCGCGTTGATGGGACCTTTTTCGAGCCCCGCGAGTAGCGCTTGTTTCAGGTTCTTCTTGAAAGGAGCCACGGCGGCTGCGCCAGCTTCCCTGTACTTGGATTCGTTGATCTTCGAGCGATCGCAGGCGGGCGCGGCCGCGAGAATCACGAGGACGAGGACGGCGCGGGGCATGGTGGAGGCTTAGTGCCAATGCAGGTCGGAGATCAAGCCTCGGAGCTCGCGCTGCCGTCTGAGGACGAAAACTTCGCGAAGACGCGCCATGGCGCCGGGTGTCCGCTAGACTGGTCGAATGCGTCTTGCGCTTGCGATGACCGTCCTGCTCAGCTGCCCCGCATGGGCCAGCGCCCATCTAGACTTGACCATGCCAACGTCGCGATATGGACCCGAGGTGCTCAAAGATGGACCTTGCGGCATCCCCGGCGGTGCACGGAGCGAGAACGTGACCTACTTCGAGCCGGGCGAGACGATCGAAGTGCGTTGGGACGAGTACGTGGATCATCCAGGGCACTACCGGATTTCATTCGATCCGGACGGGGACGACGACTTCGTCGACCCGGCAACGATGATGGAGCTCGACTCGAATGAGGCGGTCCTGCTCGACGGCATCGACGATGAGGGGCCGGGCGAGCGATACTACTCGGTCCTCGTCAAGCTGCCGGACGTGACGTGTGACACCTGCACGCTTCAGGTCATTCAAATGATGTACGACAAGCCTCCGTACACCACGCCGGGGAACGACATCTACTACCAGTGCGCGGACTTGGTGCTGAGATACGGCGGCACGCCCGACGGAGGCGTCGGAGCGGGCGGTGCAGCCGGTGGCTCCGGAAGCGGCGGATTGATGGATGCCGGGACCGGCGGAGCTCCCGTTGGCGGCGCCGGCGGAGCCGTCGGTCCGGGGGCGAACGCGGACGGAGGCGGATGCAGCGCGGCTTCGAACGCGTCCGGAGGCCCGCTGGCACCGGTATTGGTGTTGCTGCTCCTTTGCCGGCGGTTTGCTCATCGAGGGCGGTTCCCCGTATAGAGACGCGCCGATGCGAATCGCCGACCTCTACAGGACCGGGAGCAGCCCCGTGTTTTCGCTCGAGTTCTTCACACCGAAGAACGAGGCCGGGCGGCGCGCGCTCTTTCGCGCGATAGAGCGGCTCAAGGCGATCGACCCTGGATTCGTGTCGATCACCTGTGGCGCCGCCGGGACGACCCGGGAACGCACGGCAGACCTCGCGATCGAGATCCAGCGGGTGTTTGGTGTGACGGCGATGGCGCATCTCGTCTGCACGGGCACGACGAAGGAGGAGCTCGACCAGACCCTCCAGCACATGAAGGAAGAGGGCATCGAAAACATCTTGGCGCTTCGGGGGGACCCCCCCAAGGGAGCGGCGGACTGGCAGCCGGTCGAAGGCGGGCTTCGCCACGCGAACGAGCTGGCTTCCTTCGTTCGGGAACGGTTTTCGATGGGGATTGGCGGGGCGTGCTACCCAGAAAAGCATCACGAGGCGTCGAGCCTCGAAGCCGACATTCAGAACTTGAAGAAGAAGGTCGATGCGGGTGCGGAGTTCTTGATCACGCAGCTCTTCTTCGACGACGACGCGTATTGGCGGTTCGTGGAACGCGTCCGCTCGATCGGAATCGAAGTGCCGATCGTCCCAGGCATCATGCCCGTGCTCAGCCTCGGAAATCTACAGCGGATCGCGTCGCTCTCGCCAGGCACCACGATTCCTCGGGAGCTCGAAGAGTCCCTGCAAGCCGCCGAAGGCGACGACGAGGCATCGCTTGCGGCCGGGGTTGCGTTTGCCTCGGCGCAGTGCCGCGGCTTGCTCGAAGGCGGCGCGCCAGGCATCCATTTCTACACGTTGAATCGCTCCAAAGCGACGCTTCGGACGGTCGGCCAGCTGCGGTCGTAGGAGCATGCTCGCCCGGACCTCGGGCCAGCGAGGATCACCTACCCCGGCCGATCCCCGTGCACCTTCAAGTACCGCAAGAACTCCCTACGGCTTTGCGGTCCCGCTTTCCGGTGAGACGGGCGCCGCAGCGTCGGGTCCTGCGCGGTCGCGAGCTTCGCCATCGCGAAGTCGTCCTCGCGGATCGCACATCGCGTTTCCTCGATGTCGACGCCGTAGAGAGCGGCGGCGTTCAGCCCTAGGATCTTGCGCTTCGCCTCCGAGGTCAGGGGCGGATATCCGTAGGTCTCCTGCATGCTTTGCGGGATCTGGAACGCGCGGAACGCGCTGATTTGGTCCTGAGGCGAGCCGTACCAGATCGAGTCGGTGCCCCAGAGAATCCGGTCCGCGCCGAGGTGCAGAAGCAGCTTCCCGAGTATGTGGGCGGCCGCTTCAGGTCGAGTCATCACGAAGCGCCAGGTGCTCCCTAGCTCCGCGTAGACGTTGCCTTGTTTTCCGATTCCGCCATCGAGAACAGCTCGCACCAGCGTGTCGACCCCTTGGTGCGAGGACGCGTCATACGCGCCCTCCGGCACGTTGATTTCGAAGCCCGAGTGGTAGACGAGGAAGTTTACGTCGGGGTACATGGGCGCCACGACCCCGATGTCGTCGGCGGAGGAGACCGATGGATCCAAGCCGAAAAGCGAAAGCCCCTTGTGTGCGCAGATGAGCTTCACGTCGAGCTCTCGCGCCTTTTCGATGAATGGAATGCCGACGTTCTCATCGTCGAGCCGCCAACCTCCAAACTGCGTGTAGACCTTCCAAGCCGAAATTTGCTGTTCTTCTTTGAGAGCCTGCATGCCGTCGAGCTGCTCCGGGCCTCGGTCAGGCACGACGATGCCGTGGATGAGAAGCCGCTGTGATTCCGCAAGCCGGTTGACGATCTCGCGGGTAACGGCCGCCTCCTCGGTTTCGAGCGGATTGTCGCCTGGAACCGCGGGAACCTGCGAAAGCGCGGCGACGGCCGTATCGCTGTTGACGAACAGCTCCCGGATGTAGTGGTCGGCGTCGAAGCAGTCGACGAAGTCGGTCTCGCCGCAGCCGGACTGTGGAAACGCTCGGAGCGAGCCTTCGAAGCCGCCGCCTTCTCGCCAGGCGCCGTCTGGGTTCACGTGATGAGTTTGCACATCGAAGATGAACTCGTCTCCGTTCAGTGCTTCACATGCATCGGGGTCTCGCATCATCCCGTCGTCGACGTCGAACCCCGCGTCGCCGCCTGCGGAAGTTCCGCTGGCGCAACCGTACACTTGGTTGATCACGTAGAGTGCGGTTGCGGTGCCCATCGCGCTCGACACGAAGTCACGCCGCGACAGACCGAGCCGCCTGGCACTCTCATCGGCCAGGCGCTCGAAGAGCTCTTCGGCAATGCGCTCGCGTCTCGTCGGCGGCGGCGGCTCGAACTCCCCGTTCGAGCCCGTCCGAAACGGAATCGGCGACTCGATCGGCGCCTCCGGCAAGCTCTTCTTCACCCCCCAAGAATAGGGGACAGGCTCCCCCTCCAAAACCCATTTCCTTCCAAGCACTTACAACCCACACCGCGGTTTCCCCCCACCCCACATCTCGCCGCTCCGGCCGGAATCGGGTTTTCGCGGTGTGGGTTGTAAGTGGTTGAGAAGGTTGGGGTTTTGGAGGGGGAGAATGTCCCCTAGACGCCTCGGAGGAGGGCCATCGAGACGCCGGCGGCCATCATGAGGAGGCCGAGGCAGATCACGACGAAGCCGAGGCCGCCTACGTAGCACCAGGACATGACGCTTCTGCGCTCTTCTTTGCGCAAACGCGAGTTGAAGCGAATCGGGCGCCAGAACCAACCCGGCGGAAGCTCGCCCCGGGGATGAAGCACTTGGTAGAGCCGAACGTGATAGATGAACCCGGTCGGAACGCCGACGACGAAACCGGCTGCCGTCACCCAGATTCCTCCGTAGTAGAGGTATTGCCAAGGCGTGAGCCAAATCCCGCTGAGGAGCAGCATGGCCGCGATCAAGGCAACGACGATACCCAGCTCGCGCATGCCGACATTGTACCTATCGAAGGCTCATCGGCAGACTTCGTAGGGCAGCTCTTCCCACATGCGGATGTCTGGGCGGTCCTCGTTGCGCGAGTAGACGGCCGGGCTCCCAATTGGCGCGTCGACGGTGAGGCGCTGCCCGCCTTCGACGGACTCGCTCGTCCACACGTTGTACCAGGTCCCCTGCGGGAAGTAGACGGAGCGGGAGGTCGCCCCTTGCGTGACCACCGGCGCGACGAGCAGCGAATCGCCGATCATGAACTGGTCGCTGATGTCCCAAGTCTCGCGGTCGTCGGAAAACACGAGCATCAGATGGCGAACGAGCGGCGCCCCGGTCGCTGCCGACTCCTCCGCAAGCAGGACGAAATCATCGAAAAGCGCGCAGTGCACGTACGTGAACTTCCGGAAGTGAGCGATGGTTTCCTCGTCGCTGTTCCATCGCCAGTTGAGCTCTTTGTCGGCGCCCTGATGGGTGCGCATCACCGGGACGAACGCCCCGAGCTCCGTCCAACGCTGGTAGAGCTCCTTCGTGGTCGGCTCGCCGCCCGACGAAAAGCCACCGATGTCGAGGGACACGAACGGCTGCCCGGCGAGGCCGAGGTTGAGAAGCGCGGGCACGACCGTGGGAATCCCGTCGAGCTCGCCCCAGTCGGTTTGCTGATCGCCCACCCAATGAATCAGAGCCACCCCCTGCACGTTCGTGAATCCGGAGCGCGCGAATGACACCCAATCTCCATCCGGCCGAGCCTGCTCGAGCGCCTCGCGGTTGACCCGATGCCAGTCGACGGGAAACGTGTTGCGCCGCTCGTCCGCGACGCTCCCATCGGCATGGACCGAATCGAACGGGATGTACTCGCCGAAGTCGGCCATCCAGCCATCGACGCCGTACTCGGTGACGATGCGCGCCAGTGACTCCCGGATGAAATCAGTGGTCTCCGGATTCGAGAAGTCGGGATGCCCGTCGAACTGCGGGAAGTTTGGTACGGCCGCATCGACGTAGGTTTCCTGAGTTTCGCGTTTGACGAGAAGCCCACCCTCCTCCATTGCGTCGAACCGCGGCGCAAACCTCGACGGGTCGTCGGCCTCGGACACGGTTGACGGATCGACGATGAACGGATTCACGTACCCGAGGAACTTGTACCCACGGCCGTGCAGATTGGACACGAACTGCGCGAAGTCCGGGTAGCAGACGTCGTCAGGGCCGTTACACGACTCCTTCGGCTCCCAGAGGTACTGCACGCCGGAGCCGCCTTCCTGGTTCGGCCGAATGCCCGTCCAATCCTGAACCCAAAGGGCGGACGCAGGAATGTTCGCCGCCTCGAGCTCGGCCACCTCGGCAAGCACCGTGTCGCTGCCCCCCTGCGATGCGAGCCAGAGGTTGTGGGCCCACGCTGGCGGCGCCGTGGGCCGGCCGACCAGGTCCCCGAGCTGACGTATGACGTCGAGCGGCGTCGGCCCGTGAAAGACCCTCCACCGCACCGTGCCCCAGCTGATCACCTCGAACCAGGCGACGTCTTCGTCGGTCGCGCAGAGGTCCACGTTGACGCGGGCATTCGTCGCGAAGAGGGTCCCAAACCCCCGCGCATCCATGTAGTACGGCATCGGAAAGTACGTGGTGTGCTCATCGCCCTCGTTGAGGCCTCCTCCGCCGGTCCGGCCTACGCCCTGCTCGTTGACGAACAGCGGAAACGACTCCCCACGCTGGTTCGTCGCGTTGTACTGCATGCCGAACCCGTGAAACGTCCCGCCCTCATCGCAACGGACGCCGACGGCAATCGAATTCGCCTCCGCGCCGGCGACTTCGAGCGTGAAGTCCGTCACTTGGTCGTCGACGGGCGCCGCGGTCAGGATCGCGCTCCGTGACGCGCTCGCGTACTCGACGCGCGCCACGCCTCCTTCGTTCGAAACCGATCGAACCGACATCGGATCGCGGCGCTCGCTGTTGCGCCGAAAGTTGATGACTCCGATGCCGCCGAAGGTCTCGTTGAAAGTCCGGGCAACTGGACCCGTAGGCGCGGTCGCGAACAAGGTTTTCCCCGCGACGATGACCTCGACCGTGCCGTCTTCCGACGCGACGACCCTCACGTCGCTCCCCGAACCCGACCCGGTGTCGCTGCTGCACCCAAACCCGAAGGCGCCGATCAAGAACGCCCATCCCAAAAGCCAATTGCGCACCATCTGCCTACTCCTGCTAAGCAATCCGGCAATGATCCAGCGTATCGGCAGCCTTCGCAAGTCGACGGCAGACGGGGCTCACCGAAGCTCGGACAGGTCGATTCGCCCCCACTTCGGCTCGGTCAAGCTCCCGATGTAGAGCCAGTCGCCAACCTGCTCGGCGCTCGTGGTCTTGGAGAACTGGACACCGTCGGCGTCCTGAAGATTGTGGACCACCTGACCATCCGTATCGAAGCCGAGCACGAAAGGATGCCGACGTGGCTTTGGCTGAAGGGATGCCGGAATCCGATGGATGAGACGTCGGAGCCAAGGCTTCGGCGCGGCGCTGTCGAGCAAGTCGTTGCGGGGCGCGTAGAGCGCCAGCCAGAATACGCCGTCGGCCCCGGTGGAAATCCCGTCCGGAAAGCCGGGAAGGTTGTCGACGAACGTCTCGACGACGCCGGCGCGGGGACCGCGAACGTAGATGCGCTTCGTCCGATAGCGCATCGTCTCGTTGACCAAGACGAAGGTGTCATCCGGCGAGACCGCCACCCCGTTCGCGAAGTGGAGATCGGCCAAGACGACGCTGCACTCGCCCGTGCCGAGGTCGTACTTGACCAGGCGGCCGTTCGGCCCGCTCTCGAGCGCTTCGTTCATGACGTGGTGATGCCCCCATTTGACGGAGGCGTCCGAAAACCACGCGACGTTCTGCGAGTCCACGTCGACGTCGTCCGTGAAGCCAAACGGCTGCCCGCCGGCCTCCGTGCAGAGCACGGTCACCGCGCCGGCCGGATCGACCGACAGAAGACCCTTTTCGGCATCGGCGACGATCAGATTGCCCTCCGCGTCGAAATCCAAACCGAGCGGCCGGCCTCCCGTGTCCGCAAACACGGCTGGGCTGGAGCCGTCCGCCTCGTAGCGGAGAAGCGTTCCCTCCTCGACGCCCACGTAGACCCGCCCCTCGGCGTCGACCGCCACGTCCTCGGGACCGTGCCCGCCCGCCGTCGCGAAAAGCTCCATGCCCTGCAGGACACGGTTCGCCGCAAAGTCTCCCTCGAGAGCCGGCACGGGCTGCGCCTCCCAGACGACGGGATCGATCGGAACCGGCCAGAGAAAAAGGTAGAGCGCCAGAACCACGAGCGCACCGAGCGTCCAGCTCAAGAGCTTCTTTGCCATCGTCAGGCCTCCCAAAACAAGCGAAGGCGCGCCACGTGCGCCGCGTCCGAGTCGAGCTCCGCAATGAAACCCGCTTCGCGAGCACGCGCGCCCCAGTCGATCGTCGCTAGCCCCGAGACCGTCCGCCCGGACGCCAACAGGTCTCGGAGCTCGAGCGAGGTACACCCTTCGAGAAACTCGCTCGTGGACGCGGTAGCGCCACCGGGGAGCTCCACCGACGCGTCTTCGGCGAAGCAGCTCCGCGCGTCACCATGCACCTCGGAAGCAAGACGGAGAAGAAGGTCCTTCCCTCTTCTTCCGACGCCGTGCTGCGACGCCTGGAAGTAGCGTACGAGCCACTGGGGGCCGAAGGCGCGAAGCATGCTCCAGTTCATGACACCGATCGTGCGCACCCCGAGCATGCCTTGGCTCATCAAGATCCGGCTCATTCGATTGAGCTCCCAGTGCGCCTGCATTCTTCGAATCGCGAGGCCGTCCCCGCGAACGACGATCTCGTAGAGGAGGTTCGCCGGAACGACCATCTTCATCCCGGTCTTGAGATTTGCCGTGTGGATGTCGACCACGCGGAACACGTGCATGTCGGACACGATGTCCTCTCGCGCGACCATGTCGATGCTGCTTCGGGCAATGAACGCCTCGTAGAACCGGCCGACCTCGTCGCCGAACCGGCCTTCACGCCGGCCTCGATGGGACGGCGGCGTGCCGACGGGGTCTTCGAGGATGGCGTCGTCCGCGTACAGCGCGAGCCACCGCGCCTTGTCGTGCTGGGACGCGATTTCAGGAGACGCCTTGGCGGTCTGAAGTAGCGCCTCACGGCTCGGAGACGAAGGACGCGGACGAAGCGTGGGCTCGACCATGGGTCGCCGGTTTTATCACACCCGGGCGCGCGCTACTCGTCCTTTTTCTCGTCTGGACGCGACTCTTCAGTGGTTGGTTTCGTTTTCGGCGGCGCCGCTTGGTTGATCAGCCCCATCACGGTGACTGCGAGCAAGTCCTCGTCCGGTTTGCCGAGGGGACAAAGCTCTCTGCCGAGATACTCGCATGCCTCCGCCCTGACCTCTTCCAGGTTCTCGACGTACTTTCCGTCGCGCGTGTACCACTCGCCGCCTCGCGAGCGCGCGACGATGCCGTTCGGGTAGAGCCAGCGACCGAGTGCCGTTCGGGCCCGGGAACCGCTTGGGTAGAACCACTCCCCGGTTCTCCGTTTTGCAACCTGCCCGTTCGGATGATTGAGCTCGAGGTAGTTGCGGACGATCGCTCGGCCGTTCGACCACGTCGTCGTGGGTTGGCGAGTCACCCGGTAGCCGACGTAGGGCGCACACACTTCACGCCGAAGCTGCGAGAGGTCGCGCCGATCCTCCTTGTCGAGGCCTCGCTTGTAACGCCGCCCGGGCTCTTCATCGAGGCGCGCGAGAAAGTCCATGATCGTGAGCTCCTCGCAGGTCGGCGAAGCCATCAGCGCGCGCTGCGCCGACCCGACGTGGTTCGACGCCAGCACGGTGAGCGCCGCAAGAGCTGTGATCGCTCTACTCATTGCCGGCGGCGATGCCGCGCGGACCGTGGGCGCTCCGCTTTCGAAGCCGGTTCGCTTCGGCAAAGCGGCCTTCGGCCCACTTGACCATTTGCTGATGCGACCCCTCGGCACCCTTACCGCCCCTGCGCTGGACGTAGGTTCCATCGGGCTGCATGTCCCAGGCGCTGCGCTGGTCGTTCAGCAGGACGTCGAGTGACGTACGAAGCTCCGAGCGCAGGGCTTCGGGCTCCACGGGCGTGAGCACCTCGACGCGGCTCACGAGGTTGCGCGTCATGCAGTCGGCGCTGCCGATGTAGTACTCCTCGTCGCCGCCATTTCGAAAGTAGTAGATGCGAGAGTGCTCGAGGAAGCGGCCGACGACGCTGACGACGCGAATGTTGTCGGAGACCCCTGGCACGCCCGGACGAAGCCGGCAGGAGTCGCGGACGAGGAGGTCGACGTGCACGCCGGCCTGGGATGCCTCGTAGAGCGCGCGAGTGATGTCGACGTCTTCGAGCGCGTTGGTCTTGATCTGAATGAGGCCCTTCTTGCCTTCGCTCACCCGCCGCACTTCCCGGCGAATCTTCTTCAGAAGCGCGGGCTTCAGAATCTTCGGAGCGGGAAGCAGTTTCTTGTACCTGCGGCTCGGCTTGTACCCGGTCGTCAGATAATTGAAGAGCTCGGTCGCATCGCTGCCGATGTCGGGATCGCACGTCAGCAAGCCGACGTCCGAGTAGAGCTTGGCGGTCTCCTCGTGATAGTTCCCGGTGCCGAGGTGCACGTAGCGGCGAAGCCCGTCGTGGTCGCGCCGGACGACGAGAATGATCTTGCAGTGGGTCTTGAGCCCGACCACGCCGTACGTCACGTGAATACCGGCCTGCTCGAGCTTGCTCGCCCAGTTGATGTTGGCCTCTTCGTCGAATCGCGCCTTGAGCTCCACGGCGACCGCGACCTGCTTGCCGTTCAGGGCGGCGTTGATCAGGTGCTGGACGACGCGTGACTTCGACGAGGTGCGGTAGAGAGTCATTTTGATCGCGCGAACCTTCGGATCCTCGCTGGCCTCCCGGAGAAACCGCTCGACCGAGGTGCCAAATGCCTCGTACGGATGGTGCACGAGCAGCGCACCGTGCTCCCGAATCGCGTGGAACACGTTGCTGCGGCCGAGGAGGAGCGGTGCGTCGACCGGCCGGTGATCGGGATCGCGATGCTCGGGCATGTCGAGCGAGGCCAGCTCGAAGAGATCGGCGAGACCGATGAACCCGTCGATCTCGAACACGTCCGCCTGCTCGTCGAGGCCGAGCTCTGCAGCGAGGCGGCCGCGGTGGACGGTGTCCATGCCGGTCGCGACCTCGAGGCGAACGATGGGCGCGAAGCGGCGCTCGCGAAGCTCGGACTCGATCAGCGCCAGCAAATCGTCGGCTTTGTCTTCATCCCCTTCGACGTCCGCGTTGCGCGTCACGCGGAACAGCTCGGTCTTGTCGATCACCATGCCGGGGAACAACAGGTCGAGGTTGTTCGCCATGATCTCTTCGAGCGGGACGAACCGGAGGGAGTCCCGTACCTGAACGAAACGGGGCACGCCGGCGCCACGGGGAACCTTCACGCGTGCGAGGAGGGGCGCCGGGTCGGTCGGGTAGTGCAGGGAAACGAGGAGGTTGAGAGACAGATTCGAGACGAATGGAAAAGGATGCGCCGGGTCCATCGCCTGGGGCGTAACCAAGGGAAAGATGTTGTCGAGGTAGTACTCTCGAAGCCACCCGCGGTCTTTTGCCCCGAGCTCCTCGTGGCGCACCACCTCCACACCGACCCCACCGAGGTGGCTTCGCAGCTCGACCCAAAGCCGCTGCTGCTCGACGTAGAGAGCGCGGATGACCTCGTGCGCTTCGCGGATTTGCTCTTGGGGCGTCCGGCCGTCGACGGTGAGCTTGTGGACCCCGGCGGCGACCTGCTGCTTGAGCCCACCGATGCGCTTCATGAAGAACTCGTTCAGAATCGAGGCCGTGATCGCGAGAAACTTCACGCGCTCGAGGAGCGGGGTGCGCTCGTCTTCCGCCTCGTGAAGGACCCGCCGGACGAACGCGAGCCACGTCAGCTCCCGATTGAGGTAATACTCCGGGGAATCCAAATCGAAGTGCGTCGGCGCTTCTTCTTGGTCTTCTACGGAAACGCCGGTCGCCGGATGGCCGTTTGTGGTAGACGCCTCTGTCATGGAGCGAACATTTAGTGTAGCCCGTGACCCAGGGTCCGAGCTAGGCCGCAAATTGCGTGAAATCCAGCCTCTCAGTAGCCTCTGGGCAAAGCTCCCCCTGGACATGCGTCCACCAAAGCACACGTGAGCACGAAGCGCGACCAACTCTCTCCACGAAAAAAGCCGAGCCAGGAGCGCTCGCGCGACCGGGTGGAGCGCATCCTCGACGCGACGGCGGCGCTGCTGAGCGAAATACCGGTCGACAAGATCACCACTGCGGCAATCGCGGAAAAGGCAGGGGTGCCAATCGGGTCGGTGTACCAGTACTTCCCGAACAAGCTTGCGGTTCTGGCGCAGCTCGCGCGCCGGGTGATGGAGAAGGTCGACCTGACGACGGCGAGCCTGATCGCGGAGGATTTCGGCGTTTTGCCGTGGGATCAGGCGATCGATCGCGCGATCGACGCAACGATGCAGGGCTACGCAGCGCAGCCGGGCTACATCCAGCTGCTGCTCAGCATCCGTCCGACTCCGGAGTTCGGCGCGATCACCGACGAATCGAACGAGCGCGTGGCCGGGATGCTGGCGCTTCACCCGGCTCTCCAGGCGGTGATCCCGGCCGAACGGATCCAGCTCGTCATGCGCTCCGCCATTCGCGCGGTGAACTCGCTTCAGGACTGGGCGCTCTCGGTCGACGACCCGGAGTTAGCAGATGAGATCATTGGCGAGATGAAGACTCTGCTGAAGGGATATCTCGCCGTGTACATGGGAACCGGCGGCTCCGACCGGACCTAAACCTCGTAATTTCAATGGCTTGTGAAAAAGCCAAAATTATGAGCGATACTCACTTTTCAACGCTGGGTTTTGGTGTTAGAACGCCGGAACTCTCTGGAGGAGGAGACTCGTTTATGAATTTCAAAGTACTTATCAGCGCAGCTTTTGCGTCGGCAATCGCGCTCACCGGCTGCAGCGACAGCGGCGGCAGCGCCACTGCAGGAAGCGGTGGAACCGGTGGCGCGGGCGGCATGGGTGGCATGGGCGGAACCGGGGGTGGCCTTCCTGCGGTTCCAAAGACCTGCAACGACGTGCCGGACGTGTCTGGGTTCGTCGTCGAGGGTGCGCCCGCGACCGCGACCGACGACTGCGACGTCACGCTGAATCCGACCGGCGACAACGACCAGGCGCAGATCATCGACGCCCTCGTCAATGACGACCTCTCCGATGGAACGCTCTGCCTCGGCGTGGGCACCTGGGACATGGGTGGCACCGTGGGCGTGACCGACGACCCGGGTCTCACCATCAAAGGCATCGGTGACTCGCCCTCTGACGTCATCCTCGAATACGCCGACGAGAACGGCGACTGCCGAGGCACCAAGGGCATCAACGTGGGCGTCGACAACGTGACGGTCGAGAACCTCTGGGTGAAGAACACCTGCGAGAACGGAGTCGAGCAGCGCGATACGGACGGCTCGGTCTTCCGCAAGGTGATGGTCAGCTGGGACGATCGCTGCGCGCGGCCGAATCCCCCTGCCCAGTGCGACGACCCGTGCGCCCCGAACGTGTGTGACGAAGCGAGCGACAACGCCGGCGATGCGTGCTCCAACGACAGCGGCTGCACGAACGGCACGTGCGTGGCGGTGGAAACGCTGTGCGGCGGCGATGAGCGTCTCGTGTGCTCGACCCAGCTCGACGGCGGTGTCGAGGGCACGTGCGTTGGCAACATGACGCTCAACGGCGCGTACGGAATTTACCCGACCGACTGTCAAAACACCCTGGTCGAATTCAGCCAGGTTCAGGGCGCGTCCGACGCAGGCATCTACATCGGCAAGTGCACCGGCGGTCTCGTCGAGAACAACATCGTTTACGAGAACGTCGCAGGACTCGAGGTCGAGAACTGCGTGAGCGTGGACGCCACCCGCAACCAGGCATTCGACAACGTGGGAGGCCTCTTTGCGCTTCAGCAAGACATCTCGGGAACCATGCAGTCGAACACGGACGTGCGTCTCTTCGAGAACGAGACCTTCTGCAACAACCACCCGAACTTCGCGAAGCCGGGGAGCGCGGTGTCGGGCATTCCCGTCGGCACGGGTCTTCTGAGCTTCGCCGGTAACGGGGTCGAGATTTACGGCAACCAAATCACCGACAACCTGACGCTCGGCATCGGCATGGCGAGCAACATTCTCAACTGTCAGGTCGCCGGCTCGGACTGCCCACCCTACAACCCTGGCTACGACCCGTTCGTGAAGAACAACTACATTCACGACAACGTCTTCACGAACAACGGTACCGACCCGCAGGGTCTGTTTGGACTGCTGTTCAATCTCCTCGGCTTCGGGGTCCCCGGCAATCCACTGCCGAACATCGTGTGGGATGGATACAAAGAGGCCGCCGATGACGTCGGCCTCTGCCTAGGGACCGATGCCGACGCGGCGGCAACGGTGCTGGTCATCGGCGACACGTGCAAGGGCGAGCCTCCTTATCAGGACGTGGCCTTCGAGGACTACGTGATCTGCGCGCAGGAAAACGCGTCGACCGACCAAACCCCCTTCCTCTGCTCGCCTCAGTAGGCGTCGCTCGAAAGGAAAGGCCCCATGAAAACTCTTGGCTTCAGTATCGCGCTCCTTCTCGTGGCGGTCTCGGCCAGCTGTAGCAGCAGCAGCGGCGAGAGCGGCACGGCCGGCACCGGTGGCGACGCGGGTGCCGGCGGCGAAGGCGGCGTCGGCGGAGCGGCTGGCGCCGGCGGTGAAGGCGGCATGGCCGGGATGGCCGGGATGGGCGGAACCGGTGGCGGCGCCGGCGGTACGGGCGGCACACCGTCGGGTCCGCCTCAATTCCTGTCGGAATGGGGCCTTTTCAAGAGCATTCCAGACCAGATCCCCGAGGACGACGTGGTCCCCTACGAGGTCACGGCTCCCCTGTTCACCGACGACGCGGCGAAGTTCCGCTTCGTGCAGCTCCCGGACGGCGAGGTGATCGACTACGACGAGACGGCGCGATGGACCAATCCGCCGGGCACGATCTACGTGAAGACGTTTGCGTACCCGGTCGACGAACGCGATCTGGAGCTGGGCTATCAGCTCATCGAAACGCGTCTCCTGGTCTTCAACGAAACGGGCGCCGACACTTGGACCTACGTGTACCCCGAGGGCGACAACAGCGATGCCGAGCGCATCAACTGGGGTCCGATTCTGGACGTGAGCTACATCAACGCGCTCGGCGAGCAAGTCTTGCTCGACTACGAGGTGCCAAGCGTGCCGCAGTGCACGGAATGCCACGGCATCGCGACACGCTCGCTTGGGCCGTCGACCGGCATGTTCAACCGAGACAACGACTACGGCGATGGGATCGGGGTCCAGAACCAGATCGACTACATGAACAGCCTCGGCATGTTCGATGAAGAGCCAGAGCCGGTGGTGGAGAACCGGACGACCTACGTTTCCGATCCCGGCGTGAACACGGCGGCCGGCCTTCACGACCGGGTGCGTTCCTACATGGATTCCAACTGCGCGCATTGTCACGCACCGGACGGGGAGATCTCCGACAAGGGGCTCTACGTGGATTACCAGAGTATGAACCCGGACACCGGAACGAGCTTCTTCACGTGGGGCGTCTGCAAACCACACTCCTCCGGTGGAAACGGGCTCGACTGCGAGCAGCCTCTCGACGTCGTGCCCGGCGACCCCGATTCGTCCTTCCTGATCTGCAGGATGGAATCCGTCGCAGCGGGTGAGCGCATGGCGCCGCTCGGCCGCACGATCGTACACGCCGAAGGCGTTGCGCTACTGCGAGAATGGGTGCAGGAGCTGCCAAACCTCTTCGAAGCCGTCACGGCCGGCTGCCCACAGTGACCCATGGCTCGCCTCCTCTTTCCGGCGCTCGCTCTCGCGGCACTTGCTGCTTGCGGCGACCCAGCTGACCCTGCGAGCGGCGCGGGCGGCTCCGCGGGCACCGACGGCTCCGGTGGAGCGCCGTCGTTGCCGTGGCCGCTGGTGGAGTTCCCGGACCTCCCCGACGTGGCGCAGAACGTTCCCGAGGCACGCGTCGAGCTCGGAAACCTTCTCTTTTACGACCCGATTCTCTCAGTCGACCGCCAGACCGCGTGCGCGACCTGCCACAGCGAGTTTTGGGGCATGAGCGATGCGCTTCCCGTCGCGGTCGGTCACGGTGCAGGTCCGCTCGCCGGACCCGGCCGCGAAGGCCCGAACACACTCCGGCGGAACTCTCCCGCGCTCTTCAACATGGCGTTTCGGGAGAGCCTTCTTTGGGATGGCGGAGCAGAATCGCTCGAGGAACAGGCGATCATGCCGCTCTTGGCCAACGACGAGCTCGCCTTGAATCCGGAAGCGGCGGTCGCCGAGCTCGAGGCGATCCCCGAGTACGTGGCGCTCTTCCGGGATGCGTTTCCGGACGATCCAGAGGTGACCCAAGAGAACATCGCCTCGGCGCTCGCGGCCTTTCAGCGGACCATGGTCTCGAATCGCTCGCTGTACGACGCCTACGCGAGGGGGCAGTCGACCGTGCTCTCGGAGGAGCTCGTAGACGGCATGTTTCTCTTCGCCGAGATGGGTTGCAGTGACTGCCACGTGCCTCCCCTCTTCGAATCGGAAACGTTTGCCAATCGAAACGTGCCCGAGGTCGAGGGCATCGTCGACGACGGGCGCGCCGAGGTCACGGAGCGCTCCCGGGACGTTGGAAAGTTCAGGGTTCCGACGCTGAGAAACCTCTTCGAGTCGGAGCCGTATTTCCACAACGGTTCGGTGAAAGAGCTCGCCGACGCGATTCGCCACGAGCTCGAGCAGAGCGAGCTGCCGTTCACCGAAGAGGACGTCGAGCTCCTCGAGCGCTTCATCCGCGACGGGCTGCGGGACGACAGTCGGAGCGCCGAGCGGCCGAGGAACGTGCCGAGCGGTCTGCCGACACCACTAGACGGCCCCATTTTTCCAGGGCGCTGAGCGCTTCGTCGGTCAGTCGACGAGAAGGCGACTCTCGAGGGTGAAGTCGTCGTCCTCGATCCAGTCGATGCGGCTTCGCGCGTAGCGGCGCGCGGCTGCGAGCCCTCGTTCACCCTTGTCGTGATCGAGGCACCACTGCGCGTGGTCGACGAGAAGCGCGAGCTCCGTCGCTCGGCCGAGCGTCATGGCAAAGCGTCGGGCTCCTGCCTCGAGCGCGTCACGCTCCGTAAGGGTCGCTCCCAGCCAGCGGCCCGCGCGCTCGAGCGCCCGCTGACCGCGCTCGACGCCGACCTGAAGCCGCGAATCGGTCGCCTGTTCGAAACGCCCTCGGAGCTCGCCGACGAACGCTTCCCAGACGCCGTCCTGTTTGAGCGCGCGAAGAGTGTCGAGTGACAAGACGTTCGTCGTGCCCTCCCAAATCGGCAGCACCTGAGCGTCTGCCAGCAATCTCGGCAGGCCCGTGTCGTTGACGTAGCCCGCGCCTCCAAACGATTCGAGGGTCTCTGAGGCAACCGCCACGGCCTGCTTGCCCGTCGTGAGCTTGCCGATCGGAGTCAGCAGCCGGCTGAGCAGCTGTTCGGACTCGGACGCCTCCCCCGATTCGATTCGGCCGAGCAGCTCGACGACGCGAAACGTGAGCAGGAACGCGCCCTGCGTCTCGGCGACCATGTCGGCCATCGTGTCGACGTGAAGCGGCTTGTCGATGAGGAGCGCCCCAAAGGCCTCCCGCTTGTCGGCATAGTCGCGAGCAAGCGCCACGGCGCGCCGCATCCCGAGCACCGCGCCAACGGCGTTCCACGTGCGCGTGACGTTCAGCATCGGCGTGATGTTGCGAACGCCGTTTTCCAGCCCCGCCACGGGCGCCGCGACCGCCCCGTCGAGCGTGAGCTCCGCCGTGGGAACCTTTCGGGTTCCGAACTTGTCCTTCAGCCGGTTGATGCGAAGGCCCTGAAGACGCCCTTCGCCATCCCGAAGCTCGAGATAGAACATCGCAAGACCCCGTCCGCCGGGCGGATTGCCTTCAGGCCGTGCGAGCGTGAGCGCCATGTCGGCGGTCGTCGCCGAGGTGAACCACTTGGTCCCGTAGAGCCGCCACGTTCCGTTCTCGTGGCGAGCCACGGTTTCGGTTTGGCCGACGTCCGAGCCGCCGATGCGCTCGGTCATCCATTGCCCCGAGGTCCACATCGTGTCGGGGTCGCGCGACAGCAAACGCGGAAGCGCACGATCGATGAGGGACTGGTTGCCCGCCGCGATCAGGGTCGCGGCAGCGCCGTCCGTCATGGCGAGCGGGCAGTTGTAAATGTCGAGCGAAGCCTGAACGAGGTAGTTCAGCGTGTGCTGATGCGTCCTCGCGTAGGGCCCGAGCTCCCGGTCGTAGCCGGCGGCCACCAGCCCGTGCTCGGCGGAGATCACCTGCGCGCGCTTCCATACCTCGGTGACCTCGACGTGGTCGATCCGGTGGCCCCAGGCGTCCCACCTCGTGTGGACGGGGTCGTTGTCGAGGTCAGCAAGCGACAGCTGGTAGAGCTCTCGTCCACTCAGCGCGCCGAGCTCGCGGTACTCCGCCACGAATCTCCTGAGAACGGTCGGAGGGAGGGTTCGCTCCAGGTATTCCTGAAGAAGCCGGTCTGAATCGTATTGGTTTCCGAGGCTGGGCGCGGACTGGTGAAAGGCCATATGTTACTCAACTTGGCAGAAGCTGACGAACATTGAAAGTATCCTACGCGGGTCCGGCCCTAGAGTCAAAAGGAGCGGGATGCTCACCCGAAGTGCTAGAGATTACGCATGATCCCCATCAGGGTCGCAAGCGCGTCGTTGAATCAGACGCCTCTCGACTGGGCCGGTAACCAGCAGCGCATCGAAGCGGCGATCGACGCGGCCAGGGCTGCGAAGGTTGGGCTGCTCGTCCTTCCGGAGCTCTGCACGACCGGGTACGGCTGCGAAGATGCGTTTCTCGGCCCCGACGTGGCGGAGCGCGCGTGGGCGATGCTGATGGAGCTCTTGCCGAAGACCCGAGGCATGGCGGTGAGTCTCGGAATGCCCGTGCGGCGCCGCGGCGGCCTCTACAACACGGCCTGCGTGGTTGCCGACGGTCGCATCGCGGGCTTCGCAGCAAAAGAGCACCTCGCAGGAGAAGGCCTTCACTACGAGCCACGGTGGTTCAAGCCCTGGCCGAACCACCAGGTCGTCGAGCTCGAGCGCGACGGGCAAAGCTACCCCTTCGGGGACGTGTTCTTCGATTTTGCCGGCGTGCGCATCGGCTTCGAGATCTGCGAGGACGCCTGGGTAGCGCAGCGCCGCGGTGCACTCGACGGACATGCGATGGACATCATCGTCAACCCGAGCGCGAGTCACTTCGCTTTTGGCAAGAACGCCGTCCGCGAGCGCCTGGTTCTCGAAGGGTCTCGTTCGATGGCCGTGGCGTACGTGTATGCGAACCTTCTCGGAAACGAGGCGGGCCGCGTGATCTACGACGGCGGGTGCTACATCGCACAAAACGGCAAGATGCTGGCGCAATCGCCGCGGCTGACCTTCGACGACTTCACGTTGACCACGGCAGTGGTAGACGTGGAGGCGTCGAGGACCGAGCAGGTCCGCACGACCAGCTTCAAAGCCGACAGCGCGGATCCTGGCGTCAAGCGGATCAGCGTCGCCTTCGAGATCCCTCGAGTCCCCATGGAGCGCACGAAGCCGGAGGTGCCTGCGTGGGAGCGCAGCGAGCGGCACAAGGAAGAAGAGTTCATGCGCGCGGTAACGCTCGCCCTCTTCGACTATCTCCGAAAGAGCCATTCACGGGGATTCGTGCTCAGCATCAGCGGAGGCGCGGACTCGGCAGCCGCGGCTTGCCTCGTCGCCTTGATGGTGGAGCGCGCCGTCGAAGCACTGGGTTTGGAGCGCTTCGCCGACGAGCTCGGGCTCGAGCCCCGGCCGAGTATCGAGGCGTGGATGGAGCAGCTTCTCTGCTGCGCGTACCAGCCGACCGACAACAGCAGCGACGTGACCCGCAGTGCGGCAGCCGGCCTCGCCCGCGCGCTCGGCGCGACGTTTTACGTTCTCGATGTCCAGCACATCGTCGAGTCCTACGAGCGCTTGATCGGCGACGCGGTCGGACGACCCCTCACCTGGGAAGAGGACGACATCACGCTGCAAAACATCCAGGCCCGCGCACGTGGGCCAAGCGTGTGGATGCTTGCCAACATGCGCGGAGCGCTGCTGCTTTCGACCAGCAATCGGTCGGAGGCCGCGGTGGGCTACGCCACGATGGACGGCGACACATGCGGCGGGCTCAGCCCAATCGCCGGAATCGACAAGGCCTTCCTGCGGCACTGGCTCCATTGGATGGAAACCGAGGGCCCGATGGGACTCGCGCCGATTCCCGAGCTTCGAGCGATCAACGTCCAGACGCCGACCGCCGAGCTACGCCCCCCGGGCAGCGAACAAACCGATGAGGGCGACCTCATGCCCTACCCCGTGTTGGACGTCATCGAGCGCCTCGCGATCGGCGACAAGCTTCCCCCCGCGGACTGCCTCGAGATTCTCAAAAGCGAGTTTGCGGAGCACGACGAGGAAACGCTGCGCGGCTGGGTCAGGCGCTTTTTCCAGCTCTGGTCACGCAACCAGTGGAAACGCGAACGATACGCGCCTTCCTTTCACGTCGACGACAAGAACCTCGACCCGAAGACCTGGTGCCGGTTTCCGATTCTCTCGGGCGGATTTCAGCGCGAGCTATCGGAGCTCTGAGCGACCCTCTCGACCATCCTCTCGATCTCTTCGCGGATGATTTCCGGGCGCTCCATCGCGAGAAAGTGTGTCGCGTCCTCGAGCACGAGAAGCCGAGCGCCCGGCTGGCACTTCATGAACGCTTCGCGTGAAGCACGCGAAAACGGTGGCCCGTCGCTATCGCGGGTGATCAGCGTGATGGGGCAGCGCACCTTTCGAAGCGCGCGGTAAGGGTTGGCGGTGGCCGTGGCGAACGTACGGCTTTCCCACTCGCGCTCGCAGCTCAGACGGACGCCGTCTTCGGCGACGACGGTCCCCCCGTCCACGTAGGATTTGATCCACTCGCGAGGCCACGTCCGAAACGGGCCCTTTCCGACGAAGTTCTCGACGGCGGCTTCCCTGGAGGGAAACTCCATGCGGCGCTTCGCCGCCAGCTTGGCTACCGGGATGATGCGCCCGGACACACCGAGCGATCGGGTGACGACGGCGGTAGCAACTCGTTTGGGAGGCACGATGACCGGATCCACCAGAACCAGACCGCGGACGAGCTCCGGACGGGCCGCGGCAAGCTCCATGCTGACCGTTGCACCCATCGAGTGCCCCCCGAGCACGAGCGGCTGCGCAACCGTTTCCACGAAGGCTTCGAGGTCGCGTCGGAACGGGGCCCAAGAACGCAGCTTCGACGGATTCGCCGGGGCCGTGCTGAATCCGTGCCCACGCGCATCCATCGCGTACACGTCGAGGCCCGGATCGAGCGTCCGGAAGAGCATCGTATAGCTTCCCGCGTTGAAGCCGGTGGCGTGTAGGAAATGCACGGTCGCCCGCCGCTCACCTTCCGCTTTGCGGTGTAGCACGGAGAACTCCCCGAACTGCTCGCGTCGAACGGTCTCCACGACTACTTTACGGGGGTCACTCTCTTGAACACGCGAGCGACGATACCGTCGGTCGTGGCGGGCATCAGACGCTTGAGTGCGTCGGCTACGTGAGCTTCGCGGGTGATGAGCACACGGGGCGAGTTGTACTCGATTGCTTTGACGACTCGCGCGGCAACGACGTCAGGCGTCGTTCCAAGCCGGTCGAAAAGGCGCTGCGTCGAGTCACGCAGCGCCGCATGCGTGTCGGTGACGAGTCGAGCGTTCTGGATGATGTTGGTCTTGATGGCGCCCGGATGGACCGAAGTCACCCCGACGTTGTCGTCGGCCAGCTCCGCTCTCAACGATTCGCTGAAGCCGCGGACGGCGAACTTGCTCGCGACGTAGCTCGTTTGAAGTGGGGGCGCGATGATTCCGAACACGCTCGACAGGTTGACGATGTGCCCTTCACCCGCAGCTTTGAGGTGGGGGAGGAAGTACTTGCAGCCGTAGATCACACCCCAGAGGTTCACGCCCAGGATCCACTCGAGGTCTTCGATGTCGTGCTCCTCGAACGAGGCATACACGGTGACGCCCGCATTGTTGACGAGGATGTGTGCCTCTCCGTGCGCGTCGATCACGTCGGAGGCGAACTGCGCCACCTGGTCCCGGTCCGAGACGTCGACTCGGTGCGAGCTGACCGTCGCACCGGACGATGCGAGCTCGTGCCGAACGCCCTCGAGGGCGGTCTCGTTGATGTCGCACACCGCCAGTCGACAGCCTTTTTGAGCCAACGCAACCGCGGTTTCCCTGCCAATCCCGTGGCCGGCGCCGGTCACCACGGCCACTTTGCCTTCGAGGTCGCGCATGGCGGGACCCTACAACCGCCTGCGCCCCACGCAAGTCCCGGGGGGGTGCGCGAAGCTTGGCGCTAAACGTAGTCGTTCTCACGAAATCCAGACCGGGTCGCGGGGACCTGCTAACATCGACCGCATTCGCAACTACGGGGGAATAGCGAGGAGGAACGGTATGCGTTTGATCATGACCTTGATCTTGGGGGGCGCGCTCGCCATCAGCGGGTGCAGCAGCGACGATGGCTCGGGCGGGAGCGGTGGCTCGGGTGCCGCGGGCGGCTCGGGTGGCGCTGGCGGAATGGGCGGCATGGGCGGCTCGGGCGGAGGCGGCAATGAAGCACCGGTCATCACGATGGTGACCTCGGCACCGGATGGTAGCTGCAGTCAGGGCACCGCTTCGGACTACACGATCACGGTGACAGCAACCGATGATTCCACCGCGCCGGGCGACCTCGTCTACGAGGGAAGCGTCGCCGGCTGCCAAGGCGACATCGACGCGGCCAGCTCGACGATCGGTTGCCCGAACGCGGCACCCTATCAGGGTAGCGTCGTCGTTCGCGACGAAGGCGGCCTCGCATCGGTCCCGGTCAACTTCACCGTGGCGATCTGCGAGTCGACGACTGCGCCCTAGCCGACCAAAAGCAGGGCAGCGACGAAAAGAGGGCCTCTGCGGGCCCTCTTTTTTTGTCTCCCGCGCCGTGCGCGACAGCTGGTATGCTGCGCCCTTCCAATGGCCAGGAACACCTACGGAGCCGAGGTGGTCGTCATCGGCGGCGGCCTCGCCGGAATGGTGACGGCGCTGGAGCTCCTGGACGCCGGCAAACGCGTCGTGATGCTCGACGCTGCGACGCGTGACCGCTTCGGCGGGCTGGCGCTCTGGTCGTTCGGAGGGATCTTCTTCGTCGATTCCCCCGAGCAGAGAAAAAACGGCATCAAGGACTCGGTCGACTTGGCGATGCGCGACTGGGTTCGCTACGGCGAGCTCGACCCGTCCGACGTCTGGCCGTACCGCTGGGCGGAAGCGTTCGTGAACCGCTGCACGGAGGAGGTGCGAGGCTGGCTCGACGCCCGCGGTGTCGGCTTCTTTCGGGCGGTGAACTGGACCGAGCGCGGCTACTACGTTCCGGGGAATTCGGTTCCGCGTTTCCACATTGTTTGGGGCACGGGCGAAGGGATCGTCCTCGCGCTCATCCCGCGCCTCGAGGAGCACGAAAAAGCAGGTCGGCTGGAGCTTCACTTCAACCACCGCGTCGACGGTCTGACGAAAGAAGGGGGCCGCGTCGTCGGCTGCCACGGCACGAACAACGGGACGCCGTTCGAAGCCCGAGGGGACGCCGTCGTCATCGCGGCGGGCGGCATCGCGGGAAACCACGACAAGGTTCGTGAGATTTGGCCGCGGGATCAGTGGGGCGAGCCGCCCGAAGCAATGCTGAACGGTTCGATCCCCGAAGCCGATGGACGGCTACTCGAT
>JAHELW010000155.1 GCA_024643985.1 Myxococcales bacterium
CTCGGGTGTCCCGCTCGACCCGCGTCTGAAGGCCCGGCAGGCAGGCCGCGATGCGATCCGTTTCTTCGTCGGCCACGGCGAGCGCCGGGCGGCGCCTGAGCGCATCTCGAACCCGGGCGAGGACGAAGGCGGCGTCCGCATAGTCTCTCGGGGCGCCCCATGCGGCCAAGCGGTCCTGGAGCTTCGCAAATGCGCGTCCGCCGTCCTCCCAGTGGAGCTTTCCGTCGGGCGCGACCGCGAGCGCGGCCGAGTAGCTCGGGACGTGCTGGGGATCGGCGGCGAGCTCGCCGTCGAGGAACAGCTCCGTTGCGATGTGGCCGACGGCCCGTGCGGTTCCCCGGCGAACCCCGGCATCCGTCAGCTGCTCGAGGGCGAAGGCATTCAAAGACAGAAACGCAGGCGCTCGGTGGAACGCGTGGTCCGTCCGGTGATGCAGGTCGATGCCCCTTTGGATGTCGTCATCGTCCACTTCGCTCAGCGACACGCCAACCATGACCTCGAAGTCCGGCAGCATGCTGCCGAGCACGTACGCGGCGTGCGTGTCGGTCCATCCTGCGACCACGGAGTGTCCGAAGAAATTCAAAGTCCCAGATCCCTCGCGATGCGTTCGAGCGTTTTCGGTGTCCGCAGCTCCTCCCGCTCGCTCCGCCAGCTTACACCGGGCTCGCCCTTGAACCACGTTCGCTGCCGCTTCGCGTAGAGCCGGGTCGACTTGCGAACCGCTCGCAGCGTCTCGTCGAGCGGGATTCCGTCCGCTACGTGCATGAGGATTTCTCGATAGCCAACGCTTCCGAACGGTCGCACGTCGTCGCCCCAGCGCTCGCGAAGCGCGCGGACCTCGTCACACCAACCACGTTCGATCATGTCCCGAGCCCGCGCCTCGATGACCGCGCCGTGTTCAGCACGGTCCATGTCGAGCACGATGAAGATGGCCCGGAATCGAGGCTCGCCGAGTGCGTGCTCCTTGCGGAGCTCGCCGAGCGCGGTGCCGGTTTGCTCATAGACCTCGAGCGCGCGGACGATGCGAAGCGCGTCGTTCGGATGCACCACCGCGGCGGTCATCGGGTCGACCTGCGCGAGCTTTCGATGGAGCGCGGGCGCCCCTCGTCGCTTCGCTTGGGCTTCGAGGCGCGCACGGATCGACGGGTCGACCGCCGGGAGATCGACCAGGCCTCGGAGGAGCGCCCTGATCCAGAGCCCGGTTCCTCCCACCACGATTGGCAGCCGTTTTCGTGCGCGGATGTCGCGGACTGCCGCATCGGCTCGCCTGGCGTAGTCGGCCGCGTCGATCTCCTGGTCGGGGTCGATCACGTCGATGAGATGATGCGCAATGCCGTCGAGCTCTTCGGGGCTCGGTTTCGCGGAGCCGATGTCGAAGCCGCGATACACCTGTACGCTGTCCGCGCCGACGAGCTCGCCGTCGAGGCCGCGCGCGAGCTCGAGGGCAGCTGCCGTCTTGCCCGTGGCGGTCGGTCCGGCGATCACCAGGAGCGGCTCGAGAGACTCATCCATCCTCTTGGTCCGGCGCCGGTCCCGGCAAACGCATCGTCGCGACCACGCATGGTTCTCGCTCTCGGGCAGTCGGGGGAAGCGTTGCGACGAGCCGCCGAGCGTCCTCGTCAGTAAGTGGCTCTTCGTTCCCCGTGGCGGCCGTCTCGGCAAGCGCGCTCAGCGCGGCCTCGCGGGCATCCTTCGGGCGCTCCCGAAGCGCATCGAGCGCCCCTTCGAGCAGCGCCGCGGCGTTCGCGTTTGCCACGGGCGCCGGCACGGCCCGAATGACGTAGGCGCGCTCGCCCAAGAGCGAGATGTCGAACCCCAATGATTGCAGGAGACCCCCATGACGTTCGAGGGTCGCGTCCAACGCTTGATCGAGCTCCACGCGGTCCGGGAACAACAAGTGCTGCCTCGCCCCGTCTCCCGCTTCTGCGGCGCGCCTCATGCGGCTGTTGCGATTCAGAGCGTCGGCCCGCCGCGGATCGATCAAGACGAGCTCGTCGAGGGTCTCGCACACGAGGAGGCGGTTCTTCAGCTGAGCGACGAATCGGATCCCGTTCGAGGGGCGCGGCTCGTACTCGGCCGCCGGCTGGGCGACCCCGACGGCAGCCGTGGGCGTCGTCGACCGAGCGATCGACTCGGCGCCGATCGTCGGTCCCGCAGAGCCGATCCTCGCGTCCCAGTAGGCGCCCGCGCCCGAGGCGGACGGGAGTCGAGACGCGAGCATCCTTGTCACGAGATCGGGCAGTCGGGCTCCACGTCGAAAGCGAATCTCGGTCTTTTGGGGATGCGCATTGACGTCGACCTCGCCGGCCGGGAGGCGGAGCGACACGACACCGCGCGGGTAGTGGCCGGGCGGGAGACCGTCGCCGTACGAAAAGGCGATGGCCCGCGCGAGCGCGCGGTCGCGGATGGGGCGGCCGTTGACGAGGAGGTGCAGATGGCGTGCGCCGGGACGCGCCAGCTCGGCCGGGGCGAGCGCTGCGTCGAGCACCACGTCCTCGCGCTCGGCGTGGATCTCGTGCAAAGGCGCGTCCCGGAAGATCGAGCGCGCACGTTCCGCGAGACTCCTCGCGGGTAGGTATTCGCGCGCGCGACGGCCGTCGGAGGTCACGGTGAGACGAAGCCCGGGCCGGCTGAGCGCGACGCGCAAACAGACCTCGAAGATGCGCGATGTCTCGGTCTGGCGCGCGCGAAGAAACTTCTTTCGCGCGGGCACGTTGTAGAAGAGATCGGCGACCTCGACGGTCGTTCCTGGTGGGCAGCCCGCGGGCTCGACCGAGCGCAGCGCGCCGCCTTCGACCACGAGCCGGGTGCCCTCGAGGTCCGACTTGGGACGGGTCGTGATCGTCATTCGAGACACGGATGCGATCGAAGGCAGCGCTTCGCCGCGAAAGCCGAGCGTCGAAACACGCTCGAGATCCCCGAACGAGGCGATCTTGCTCGTGGCATGGCGCTCGATCGACAGGGCTGCGTCCTCGCGAGACATCCCGCATCCGTCGTCACGGACGCGCACCTGACCGCGTCCCCCGTCTTCCACTGACACGGTAATCTCGGCTGCGCCGGCGTCGAGGGCGTTCTCGAGCAGCTCCTTGACGAGGTTCGCGGGACGTTCGATGACCTCGCCGGCTGCGATCTGGTCGACCAGCGTATCGTCCAGCAATCGTACCGTTGTCGGCGCTTCCAATCGTTCCGCCTTCGTTGACCCCCCGAGAATCGCGATGCTACCGTGAATTTGGGGAGCTAGCTCGCAATTTATCGCCATGAAGGTATGCCCTGCATGCAGAACGGACTACGGCGGGGGAGAGGTATTCTGTCCTGTCGACGCCACGCGTCTCGTGACGACGTCGCAGATGAGCGCGAGCCCCCTCGATCCGAACGATCCGCTCATCGGGACCGTGCTCGCGGGAAAGTACGTGGTCGAACGCCGGATCGGCGAAGGAGGCATGGGGCTGGTCTACGAGGGGCTCCACCGGGACATCGACAGGAAAGTCGCGATCAAGGTCCTTCGAAACGACTTGTCCCGTCGTCCGGAGGTGGTCGCCCGGTTTCGCCGGGAGGCGAAGAGCGCGTCCCGGATCGGTCACGAGAACATCGTCGACATCTACGACTTCGGCGAGACCACCCGCGGCGCGAGCTACTTCGTCATGGAGTTTCTCGAGGGTGAGGATCTCGCCAACGTTCTCGGTCGCCAACTGACCGTTGCCTCCGACCGTGCGGCCTCGATCGTGCTTCAATGCTGCCGGGCGCTTTCGGCGACGCACGCCAAGGGCATCGTCCACCGGGACATCAAGCCGGAGAACATTTTTCTCACCAAACGCGACGGCGTCGACGACTTCGTCAAGATCGTCGACTTCGGCATCGCGAAGATGAGCGACATCGAAACCGATGGCGCGCCGGGTCGCAAGCTCACCAAGACGGGAATGATCTTCGGGACACCGGAGTACATGTCCCCAGAGCAGGCCGCTGGGAAGGAGCTCGACCATCGGGTCGACGTCTACGCACTCGGCATCATTCTCTACGAATGCGTCGCCGGGAGGGTTCCTTTCGAGGGCGATACCTTCATGGGCGTGCTGACACAGCATTTGTTCGCGGAGCTGCCGCCGGTCAGGGACTTGAATCCAAATGCCGAGGTCAGCCACGAGCTCGAGCTCGTGATTCGAAAGGCGCTCGCGAAGGATCCAAACGATCGCTACCAGAACACCGAAGAGCTCGCCGAAGCGGTTCGCTGTGCGCTCGAAGGCAGACTGAGCCGCGCGACCGCCATGACTCCCCCGGCCGTCTTGGCGCCGGTGTCGCTCGACTACCTCGACCCCGTGCCTCGACGCAAGACACCGCGATGGCTGTGGGCGTCTGCCGCGCTCTGCGTTGTTGCGGCGCTCGCCTGGGCGTCGTTCGCCGCGAACGGGGGCTCGGGCGCGGACTCGGGGCCGGCGCGTGCAGTCGCCGACGATCGCGCCGCGGCACCGGTCGTCACGCTGGAGCCCGAGCCCGCCGAAGTCCTGAACGACACCGCGACGCCGCAGGAGCCCGACCCAGTCGAGCCCGATCGCGTGTTCGTCCACGTCGCGACCGACCCTTCGGGCGCGGCCGTCGTGCGCTCGGACGGCTCCTTCGCGTGCAAGAAGACGCCGTGCTCGCTGGAGGCGGTACCGGGTGAGACGCTGGTGCTTCGGGCAAAGCTTGGTAAACGGAAGGGGAGGTTGGCGATCACGCCGACGACCGACCAAACCGTGTTGATTGAGCTCAAGGCACCCAAGAAGACCGCCGTGAGGCCGCGCGCCGAGCCGCCGCCCAAGCGCAAGCGTTCGAGCACGACGCGCAGCTCCGATCTGAAAGTCCCCGAGTGGGCTCAGTGAATGAAGCTGAACGAAAAACGCTGATCGACCTCGAGTGGGACCAAGTGGCTCAGGCGGTCGCCGACCGCTGCTACGGCCCGCTCCGCGAAAACCTCGCGCTGCCCTTGGCTGCATCGTTCGAGGAAACCTCGCGGGCGCTCGCGGAGTCCAAAGAGGCCTGGGGCCTGCTGCTTCGCCAGGAGCCCCTTCCGCTCGAGGGTCTTTGCGACATCGCTTCCTCTCTTCGGCACCTCGAGCGCGAGGGCGTCTTGGATGCATCCGCGCTCAGAGACGTCCGGATTACGCTTCGGGCGGCCTCGTCGCTTCGCCGCTTCCTCGGACAGCGCAAGGCGGCCGTCCCGTTCCTGCACCGCGTGTGCGCGATCGATCCCACGCTCGACTCGCTCGACGAGGAGCTTTCGCTTTCGATCGGGGACGACGGCACCATCCTCGACTCTGCGAGTGGCGAGCTCGCGCACCTGCGAGAAGAGGTGGCAAACCTCCGAACACGCATCATTCGGAGGCTCGAGGACATCGTCCAGAAGCGGAGCGCAATCCTGCAGGACTCGTTCTACACGATTCGCGAGGGCCGCTACGTTCTTCCGGTACGGGCCGACGCGCACGAGCGCTTTCATGGCATCGTCCACGGGTCGAGCGCGAGCGGGGCGACGATCTTCGTGGAGCCACGCGAGCTGGTCGAGCGCGGCAACCGTCTCAAGATGGCGCATGCCGAGCTCGAACGGGAAGAGCGGCGGATCCTCGCGGCGCTTTCGGACCTCGTCCGCCAATACGTGGCGCAGCTCGCGGCAGCCGCGGACGCGCTCGATCACGCGGACCTTCGAAACGCCAGCGCGCGGCTCGCCATCGACCTGAAGGCGAGCTTCGTCGAGCTCTGCGAGGAGCCCCAAATCTCGCTTCGCGAGGCGCGACATCCGCTGCTCGTGATGCGAGGGATCGAGGTCGTTCCGAACGATCTCGAGCTTGGCGGCGGCGAGGCGCTCGTGATCTCGGGCCCGAACGCTGGAGGCAAGACCGTCGCGCTCAAGATGCTCGGGCTGGCGGCGTTGATGACGCGGGCCGGCCTTCCGGTGCCCGCCGAAGAGGGCAGCGGGTGCGGTTTCTTTTCGCCGGTGCTGGCCACGGTCGGGGACGAGCAGAGCTTGGCGCGAAACCTCTCCACTTTTTCGGCCCATCTCGTGACGCTTCAAAGTGTGCTCGCGCAAGCGGACGAGCGCGTGCTGGTCTTGCTCGACGAGCTCGCAGGTGCGACCGATCCCGAAGCAGGCGCAACGCTGGCCTGCTCGGTGGTCAAGACGCTGGTCGAACGCCGGGCGGCGGTCGCGGTGACGACGCACTACGAGGCCTTGAAAGCGCTTGCCGCCGAACGCGAGGACATGCACAACGCGGCGGTTGGTTTCGATTTCGAACGCATGGAGCCGACGTTTCGGATGACGATGGGTGTTCCTGGGAGCTCGAATGCGCTCCAGGTGGCCAGACGCTACGGTCTCCCCGCAGAGGTCATCGACGACGCCCGCGCGATGCTTTCGGAGCACTCGCGAAGCTTCGAGATGCTCGTCGCCAAGCTGGAGACGGCGACCAAGGCCGCCGAGCAAGAGCAGGCTGCGCTTCAGTCGGAGCGCGCCGAGGTGGCCGACCAACGCGCGAAGCTCGACATTCGCCGTCGCGAGCTTCAGACGCGGGACGCGAGACAGCTCGGTGCGGAGGCCCAGCGACTCGTCGACCAGGTGAAGGAGCTCCGGCAGCGCCTCGAGCAAGCAAAAAAGGCACTGCGGGAGCGTCCCGAAGCGGACTCGCTCGCAGAGGCAAACGCAGCGCTCGGGGACGGTGGCGCGCTCCTCGGCGACATCGACGCGCACCGACGTGCGCTCGAGCCGAAACCCGTCGAAACGACGGCCCTCGAGCCCGAGGCCGTGCGCATCGGTGACCGCGTGTGGGTCGAGCGCCTGCGAAGCGTGGCCGACGTCATCGAAGGACCGGTGCGCGGTCGGGTGCGCGTGTCGGCTGGCATGATGAAGCTCTGGGTCGACGTGACCGATCTTCGCGGACTGAAAGATGCGCCCGCGCCGGCACGTCGAGCTCCCAAGCTCTCCGGGGCCCGCCCGAAGCGCGCTCGCGGCGTGCGAACCGCCGACAACACCCTCGACGTGCGCGGACTTCGAGCCGATGACGCCGTGGCGCTCGCCGAGGCGTTTCTCGATCGGATGTACGGGGCCGCCGAGCCGGCGGCGTACATCGTTCACGGGGTTGGAAGCGGCGCGCTCCGCGATGCGCTCCACGCGCACCTCTCGCGGGACGACACCTACGTGGAGGGCTTTCGCGCCGCGGAACGCGAAGAAGGCGGGCCCGCGGTGACCGTCGTGTCCATCAAGTAGCGTCAGCTCGCGGTTTCGGGCTCGCCTCGGGAGATGCCGGGCCGCACCGCGAACTGCCAAACCGCGAGTCCTACGCCGATCATCAAAATCGACGCCCATTGGGCGGGGGTGAGCCCCGCGTAGCGCACGTCGCCGCCCTCGAGCGGCGCTGCCCGGAGGAAGTCGAGAAAGAAACGTACCGGGGCGTACACGATCGGCAGAAGCACGCAGTAGAAGCCGACGGGTCGCCGCTTGCGCGATTCGAGCCAGAAGAAAAGCGCGATGATGCCGATCGAAAAGAGCACTTCGTAGAAGCCGAGGTCGTGACGGGGCTGAAAGGGTGGGTCGCCGAACCGGTACGCGTCGACCGCGAGTGGGAAGTCGGTGACTTTGCCGGGATGGTCGTGGACGACGAAGCAGCCGAGACGTCCGAACAGCCAGCCGACCGGAAGGCCGAAAGCGACCGCGTTCGCGTAGGGTAGAAGCGGCTTCTTGGTCCGCCAGCGCCAAATGAAGCACCCGAGGATGCCGCCGAAGAAGCCGCCGTACGAAGAGAGGCCCAGCCACGTCGTCAGGAACATCGACGGAT
>JAHELW010000156.1:0-1181 GCA_024643985.1 Myxococcales bacterium
TGAGCCCTGGCTCTGCCCTGGCCGCGATTCGAGCCGCGACGCCAACGCACGCCTCGGTGAACACTTCGCCAAACAACGTCTTTCCACAAGCTACGTGGCCGTCTTGGATGGGGTGCACGTCTGTGCCCCGTATCGCGCGTGCGAGACGTAGCTGCCAAAGGGGCTCGACGGCGTTGTCGCACGCAGTGAGGACGAGAGCGGTAGGGACGTCGATATTGCCGATCCAACTCTCCGCGTCGTACACGCTGAGGTCTCTGCTCGCCTCGATGACCGACCGAGGGTGATGCCGCCTCATCTCGTCGGCGCCCCAACGTCCAAGCGAGCCCGAGGTCGGCACGACGGTCGGGATGAAAGCGCGCGCTACGCGCCACGGTGCGCGCGCTGTGATCTCCGCGAGGCGCGTCGTTTGGGCCCCCCACGCTGCCCAGGAGGACAAGAACACACGAGCCTGCGCGCCGTGAACGAACCGATAGGAAGTCGCCGCGAAAACCAGCCCGCTCACGAGCTTGCGATGTCGCCGCCAAGTAAGCTGCGCAATCGGACCGCCCATGGAGTATCCGCCTAGAATTGCGCTCGAGATCCCCAGCTGCGAAGCGACGGCCGCGATATCGTCCGCGTTGTCGATGAGCCGAAAGCGCCTGTCCGGTCGGAGACCCCGCCCGTGACCGCGGAGGTCGAGCGCCAGCACGCGAAACCGTGCACTGAGTGGTTTCATGGCGGTCAGCCAATTGGTGCCCGCGGTTGCCAAGATCCCGTGGAGCAGGATGACGGTGGGCGCGCCAGGCGGTCCGGAGAGCTCCCGTATGAACGTCGTGCCACGTCTGGGAAGCTCGAGGAAGCGTCCCGGCGGCACCGCAGCGGGCTCATCCAAACTCAGGGAGGCCCTCTTCGTCGAGGCATCGCTTGGTTTCCTCATAGCCGTACTCGATGATCCTGTGGAGCTTGTCGTAATCGGTGACGCCGAAACGGTCTACCGGAGGCTCGACGTACAGGTCGGAAATCGCGCGGTACTCTTCGCGCCGCGACTGCTGCGCTACCGAGAGGGCGCGATAGATCAGGGCGAGGATGCCCGGGAATCCACCACCGATGACGGGTATGCGATGGAGCAGGAAATCAAAGCCCGTGGGAGCCTGCGCGATCCGCTCATCGACGGTCTGTCGGCGAAAAGGTGAGGGGTCGAT
>JAHELW010000156.1:1240-7773 GCA_024643985.1 Myxococcales bacterium
CACCGGCCTGGCGGAGAGGCCGGATGGGGACACTCTCGAGCAGTCCTCCGTCGACGTAGAGCTGGCCCTCGTCGACGACGGGAGGGTGGATGCCGGGGGTCGAAAGCGACGCCCGGACCCAACGGCATAGGGGCCCACGCTTCTTCGAGACGAGGCCGCACCAAGAGAGATCCACGGTCATGCATTGGAATCCAAGCCAGAGATCCTCGATGACGACGTCGCCGAACATGCGCTTCAAGCTTGCGCGCAGACGACAATCGCTGAGCAGCGAAACGAACGGGAGCGAGAGGTCCCGCCCCATGCCCTTCCACGCTTTCTCGTTCTCGTTAGCCATGCGCTCGGTATCCCAACCGAGCGCGAGCTGCGCGCCGACGACCGCTCCGATACTGGTTCCTGCGACCATGTCGATCGGCAGCGCGGCCTCCCGAAGAGCGCGAAGTGCGCCGATATGCGCAAAGCCGCGGGCGCCGCCCCCGCCAAACGCAAGCGCAATCGCTTTGCCGGTGGCGAGTCGCGACAGTCGAGCGAGGTCACGCCGATTGCCGACTCTGATGTGATGGTGACGTGCCGGTTGGACCCGATCGAGCCATTCCGAGGTGCCCTCCGGCAGTCGCCGGCCCTCGGGATGGAGCAGCACCAAGTCGAATGTGGCAGGCACACCCCGTTTTCGGAGCTCCGCGAACTGGCTTTCGAGAGGCCCTAATCCGACGGGCGCCGTAGCATCGGCCATGACGAGGGTGCGATCGATACCAGGGGCCAGCGCTTGGGCGGCGGCCTGGTCGTCTCCCAGTATGAAGACTGGCTGCTGCGTGGCGCGCGCCTCGGCCTCGACCCAGCGCGTAGCTCGCCAAGGCTCTAGCTCGCCCGCGCCACCCGATGCTTCGATGAGCTCGCCGATGCTCAAGCAATGCCCACCAAGCTCTTTCAGGAGCGGCGCCAGCTCGGCCCACAACCCCGACAGATCCACGCTCCGAGATGCGGCTACGATGAGCGTCCCAGCAGGCACGTCGAGCGGTGAATCGACCCGGAACGTGGCCAGGCGCTCGGCAATGCGCTCGGTAAGCGGGAGCAACACCTCGGGTTCCTTCGTGAGACTTCCGAACGCGCTCTTGTCGAGCTTCACCAAAAGAGAATCGCGGAGTGCAATCGCGCTCGCCGAGCGCGGTCGATCGAGCAGCAGCCCCAGCTCTCCGATGGGTTGTCCCGCACCTATTTCACGAACGAGACGATCGGCCCCATCGGAGTGGCGCTGCAGGATACCGAGCCGCCCATGCGCCACGAAGTACATGCAGTCGCTGTGCTCGCCTTCTTCCAGCACCAACTCGCCCACCTCGAACTCTTTCCATTCAACCCGCTCCGAAAGTGCCGCCAGCGTCTCGTCGTCGAGCTTCTCCAAGAGCTCGAGAGAGCGCAGCAGCTCGGAACCTCCCTCGGGCTCGGGAGGGACGCGTGAAATCGTCACCGATCGACTCATCTCGGATCACTGAGCTGCATAACACGAGTGGTGACGACGAGGTTCGGTTTTGTGCTGTTTCCAGGATGCCACGGGTGTAGAATGGCGCCTCGGTATGCCGAAAACCCAGAAAAAAGGAGGCGCGCGTGCGGTTCTGATCGTCGTGCTGATCGCCGGCGCGGCCTACGCCGCGTGGGAGCTGCGCGCGTTCCTGCCGTTCGAGATCGCGGGCGGAGAGGACACGCAGGCGTCCGCGGATCGAGAGGTGCCCAAAGGCGCCGAACCGCCAGCCGCCGTCACAGCACTCGGACGAATCGAGCCTCGTGAGGGCGTGGTCCGTGTGTCGGGCCCTTCGCGCGTGGCCGTCGTCATCGGAGAGCTCCGCGTATCCAAGGGAGACGAGGTGAGCACCGGTGACGTCCTCGCCGTGCTCGACAGCTACGCTTCGGAGCAGGCGGTCGTGGCCCGCCTGCGGGCGGAACACGCGAGCGCCCAGCGTGAGCTCGCGCGCAAGCGAAAATTGCACAGCGAAGGCGCGATCGCCGACTCGATCCTCGAAGCCGAGGTGCTCGTCCGCGACGTAGCCAGGGCCCAGCTGCGCTACGCGGAAGCCGAGCTCGCTCGCTCGATCGTCCGAGCGCCCTTCGACGGGCAGGTGCTCGAAATTCATGCGCGAACCGGCGAACGCGTCGCGCCCCAGGGGATCCTCGAGCTCGGACGTACCGACCAGATGTACGCAGTCGCTGAGGTGTACGAAACCGACGTGCGGCACATCGAGGTCGGACAGAAGGCCGAGATCTCGAGCCCCGCGCTCGAGGCTCCGATCCAAGGCGTGGTCGAGCGCATCGGCATGAAGATCGGTAAGCTCGATGCGCTCAGCACCGACCCCGCGGCCAGGACTGATGCACGCGTGGTCGAGGTCGAGATCCGTCTCGACGACTCGGAGCCGGTAAAGGCCTTCACGAACCTTCAGGTGGAGGTAGCGATCGCGCCCTGAAGGCGCGGTCGCGCGATCCCATGCGGCGCCCTATCCCGCTCGCCTGGCTACAGCTGACCCGGGAGCCGCTCCGCCTAACGGTGGTCGTGGCCGGCGTGGCGTTCGCGGTGATCCTGATCCTCATGCAGCTCGGATTCCGCGACGCGATGTTCGAGAGCGCCGTTCGCTACCACCGAGCGCTCGACTTCGACCTGGCGCTGCTCAGTCCGAAGATGCAGTTCATCGGGCTTCCGCAGAGCTTCTCGCGGCGCCGGCTTCTACAGGCACGTGGGTACGAAGGCGTGGCGGAGGTGACGCCGGTCTATATGGGCCTCCAGGTTTGGAAGAACCCGGACAACCCGGCGCAGATGCGCCTCATCTTCGCGGTCGGCATCGATCCGAGCCGTGACGTGCTGCACGTGCCCGGTTTTCGCGACTCCTGGGACCGCGTCAAGCTCGCCGACTTCGTGCTCTACGATCGCGCGTCACGGTCCGAGTTCGGGACGATCGTCGACCGTTTCGAAGCCGGTCAAAGGGTGATGACGGAGGCAGGAGAGCGGCGCATCGAGGTGGCGGGCCTCTTCGACCTGGGAACGTCCTTCGGCATCGACGGAAGCGTCATCACCAGCGACCTGAACTTCCTGCGTCTGTTTCCCAATCGCAGCCCAGGCGCCATCGACCTCGGCCTCATCAAGCTCGAGCCCGGAGCCGACCCAGACGCGGTGCGCGACGCGATCGAGGCGGGGATCCCGAAAGACGTCGAAGTGCTGACCAAGGCAGGCTTCATCGGGCGCGAGAAGGCTTACTGGAACGCAAGCACGCCGATCGGCTTCGTCTTTTTCTTCGGCGTCATCATGGGTTTGGTCGTCGGCGGCGTGATCGTCTATCAGATCCTCTACTCCGACGTCTCGGAGCACCTTCGCGAGTACGCGACCCTCAAGGCCATGGGTTACCGGAACTCGTACCTGACCTCGGTCGTCTTGCAGGAATCGATACTCCTGGCACTGCTCGGATACGTGCCCGGGCTCCTCGTGACGCTCGGGCTCTACCGCGTGAGCGAAGCCGCGACAGGCCTCCCGCTCGAGCTGACCGGCGAACGCGCGTTGTTCGTGCTGGTGCTCACGCTGGCGATGTGCAGCATCTCCGGGGCTATTGCGCTCCGAAAGGTGAGGTCAGCCGACCCAGCGGAGGTCTTCTCGTGACGGACGCCCTCCCCGTGCGGTTCACCGGAGTCAACCACTACTTCGGTGAGGGCAAGCTTCGAAAGCAAATCCTCTTTGAGGTGTCCGATCAGATCCGGCCCGGTGAGATCGTGATCATCACCGGCCCCTCGGGCTCCGGCAAAACGACGCTGATCACGCTGATCGGAGCCCTTCGCTCCACCCAGGAAGGCAGCCTTTGCGTGCTGGGTCGCGAGCTATGCGGCGCGTCGCCACGCGAGCTGAACGAAGTGCGCAAGGAAATCGGCTTCATCTTCCAAGCCCACAACCTTCTCGACTCGCTCACGGCCTGTCAGAACGTCGAGATGTCTGCGCTCATCGATCCAAGGGTATCCCGGTCCGACGCGGCAAAATGGGCCCGCACGATCCTCGAGAAGGTAGGGCTCGGCCACCGCATTAGTCACTATCCAAACGAGCTCTCGGGCGGAGAAAAGCAGCGAGTCGCAATCGCGCGGGCGTTGGTGCGAGAGCCGAAGCTCATTCTCGCCGACGAGCCGACCGCGTCGCTCGACAAGAAGAGCGGAAGGGACGTCGTCGACCTGATGCACGACCTGGCGAAGGACAAGGGCGTCACGGTGCTGCTCGTCACCCACGACAACCGTATCCTCGACGTCGCGGATCGAATCATCCATCTCGAGGACGGGCGACTCTCGTCATTTGCGCAGGCCGTCATGCAGAGCACGAGCCAGATGATGCGTCTGCTCGTCGAGCAGAGTGAGCGCGGCGAGCTCACCCACCGAGTGCGAGAAATGGGCGAGGAGGAGTTCCGGGAGATGCTCGAGAGCGTCACCGACGAGGCCGAGGAGTTCCTCCGGGCGATCGACAAGAGCAACGACCGGGGCTTCCAGGTCATGCTCGAACAGGTTCTGGAAGCCTTCACGCTGAAGATCGGCCAGCTGCTGGGAGCCGACAAGGCCAGCCTGTGGCTATTCGACGAGGCGCGCGGAGAGCTCTGGTCCAAGGTCTTGAGCGGTGAGCGTCTCGACACCGGCGAGCGGCGCACGGTGCGCGTCCCCAAGAGCTCGGGAATCGTCGGCCGTGTGTTTGAGACCGGGGATCTACTCAACGTCCCCGACGCGTACGCCGAGCCCCTCTTCAACCGCAAGGTGGACGAGGACACTGGTTTCCACACCGGCAGCCTGCTGGCCGTGCCGTTGCGCGACCACGGCAACCGGGTGTTTGGTGTGGCGGAGCTGCTCCACGAGTTTGGTCGCGAGCCCTTCGATGAGAAGTACGAGGAGCGCTTCCGCGATCTCATGAAGTCCATGCAGGTGCTTCTGGAAAGCTGGTGGCGCATGGCCGCAAAGGGAGCCGCGGGGGCGCAGCCCGCGGACGACTAACAAACCGATCATGCCATTTCAAAGGAGCAGTCATGAGCATTCATCGCTATGCGGGCATCGTTTGTGTCTTCGCCACGGTCGTTGGGCTATCTGGTCCAAGCGCCGCGAGGGCGCAGGAATCCCCGGGGGATGAAAGACCGGAGGCTCCGTCAATACCGCGGGCCGATGACGCGGCGGCGCGGGCACTGCGCTCGCTCTACGTACCGGACGGGCTCACCTCGGACCGAGCCGTCCAGGAGGTCGTCGCGACGTCACCCGATCTGAGGCGGACCAAAGCGCTCCTCAAAGAAGCGAAAGGTGGCGCGCTTCGGGCCATGTCGGGGCTCGTACCGCAGCTCGAGCTCCTCGCTCGCGCCTCGAAGCTGAGCCCAGTCGAGGAAGCAGGCATCCCCCTCCCGGTCGACCAAGGCGAGCTCGAAACCGCGATCGGTCTTCTAGAAGACCCGATCGCGCGGGAGCTGTGGACAGGGCTCACCGAGGTTCGGTTTCCTTCATTGACGACTCAGTACGCCACCAACGCCACATTGACTTATTCGTTTACGCGATCCTTGGCGGAAGCCATGCCTGCGTATCGAGCGGCGAAGAAGAGCAAGGAGGCAGCCAAGTTCCAGATTCAGGCCGAGCTCAACGACGTGGCCTTCGACGGCCGCCAGGCTTATTACGAGTACGCACGGGCAGAAGCCAGTCTTGCCGTGGCGAACTTCGCGCTCGAGGCAGCGGTGTCGCAGCGAAAAGAGACGGAGTCGTTCTTCAAAGCCGGTTCGGCCGCGCACGTCGACCTGATGCGGGTGCGAGCTCAAGAGGAGGCTGCCCGCGTGGCCGTCGAGCAGGCCAAGCTCGGCGTCGAGGTCGCCGCGCGCGCGCTCCAAACCCTGATGCACACCGAGGAGCGACCGTCGCTCGGCGAGGACCTCTCAGAGGAGGTGACGGAGACACCGACCGAGACGGAAAAGGAGCTCCTCGAGCGCGCCTACCAGAATCGACCCGACCTACTCGCGCTTCGCAAATACATCGAAGTCACGAGCCACGAGCTCAAGTCCGCCAAGGGCCGCGGTGCACCGAACGTGCTCGCGCGCGGGTCGGTGCAGTATTCGAATCCAAACCTCCGGATCGTTCCACAGCAGGAGCGTTTCGTGGCCACATGGGAGGTGGGCGCCGTGATTCGCTGGACGCCAAATGCAACGGTTGCTGCGTCCGGCCGCGCGCGCGAGCTTCAAGCCGACCTCGAGCGTGCCAATGCGGACGTGCAGCTCATCAAAGACGCCATTCGAGTGGAAGTGGCCGAGGGATACAACGGCATCCTCGCCGCGCGTTCGGCAATTGCATCGGCCCGCTCCGGCCTCGAGGCCGCGCGAGAGGGCTATCGCGTAAAGCGCGAGCAGCTTCGCGCAGGGATCGTCAACACCACCGACCTACTACAGGCGCAAGCCGAGCTGATCCGCGCCCAGGTCGACCTGGTCGACTCCTCCATCGGAATCCGCGTCGCAATGGCCCAGCTCCGCCGCGCGATCGGTGAGATGCCTTAACGTCGATCATCCGCGTCT